>CAZMBV010000103.1:5820-9381 GCA_964564335.1 uncultured archaeon | reverse complement strand
CCGCCCAATATGCAGAGTTCTTCACACTTGTCTTTGGGTTCCTATTGACTCTATTCTTGCCAGGTTTGTTGATTGACTTGGTCTTTGGGGGGTTAGGACAAGGGACTAAGGAAGACATCGTGTCTAAGTGTGGAGGTTTACAAAACGGAGGCTATTTCATAGGATATGCAGAGAGGAGTTTGATATTTCTTGCAGTTGTGATAGCTTACTATGACAGTGCCTTATCATATTCATCAATTCTCAGCTTTCTCTCAGTAATTGTTGCCGGAAAAGCTATATTCCGATACTCGAGTAAGGACACTGATGATCGTGCATGCGCGGACTGGTATATTCTAGGTACACTCATGAGTATTACAATGGCTCTGGCGTTGGCATGGGGAATCTTCAGATTCTTATTGGTAGGGTGAGGAGTGAGTGATTGCAGCTATCATTGATATTGTAGCATCAAGAGATATCAATGCTCATGAACGAAGAAGATTGGACACAAAAATACGAGACCTGTTAGTCCAGACACATAGACGCTTCAACGAATATTGTGCCGCCATCCCCGCGCTGACACAAGGTGACAGCATGGAGCTACTTGTCAGTAGCTGGCAACCACTTGTATTTCTCTTTCATAGGATTCTGATGGAGGATTTGGCGTTTCGTGTCGGACTTGGAACAGGTGAAGTCATAATCCACAAAGAGAACGCGGATGAGTGTGATGGCCCGGCTTTCTGGAATGCGCGAGAAGCTCTAGATGAAATAAAACACATGAAATACATGAATAGATCAGCTGGATTTAATTTTGACAAGGACACCTCAAACAACGAGAAAAATGCGGTGGTTAATTCTATCCTCCTTCTCACAACGCTTCATGGTCTAAGCACAACTCAGTTGAAACAGTGTTTCTACTACATATGGGAAAAGAAGAGTATTTCTGAGATTGCACAAGCTGTAAAGACTTCAAAGGGGAATGTCAGCAAGACATTGAGTAAGACACCATGCTATCTACTTGGAAAGGTGATGACATTCTTAAACCACTAAGTAGCAAACTCGCAACAGATTGAATTGGCTCAGTCTTGGAAAAACAAGGATTCAAAGAGGTCAAAGTGAAAAGCGTCAACGGTCATCTATATTTTGTTTGAATGAAATTCCATTGGCATAGAAGACGTATATGAAGAATAACTATGTTATCATTGAATAAAAAGGCGTTATATAATTCCATTTAAAAAATAAAGTGCTATGAAACGTGTATTGGAGGTGCCTAGATAAATAACTAAGATATTGAAACTACTTAGAGGTCTATTGAGGTTTGAACTCTCATCCTGACAAGAGAATCTCTATTCGTCTGGTATATATTCAGGCACTATGATTCTGAAAAAACTCCACCGGAAACCTATTCGTCTGCGATAATAAATGACTCAGCAACAATATTTTCTTCTTTGACTCCCATCTTCTCTAATGTTTTTTTGATGTCAAGTACAAATGGATCTGGTCCACAGATGTAGAATTTCTGGTTTAAGTTTTCGACGTACTTCTGAATCATCTCTCTGGTGATTCGTCCATGCTCATACCCCTCAACATCATCACGCGTGAGAGTCAGTATTAGGTCATCGCCCAGTATCTCACTGAACTCTTTCTCAAGAATGACATCCTTAACGGTTTTATTCGAGAAAATCAGAGTATTGCCTTTCAACTGGTTATCTTTGTGAAGCTGTCTCAATATAGCAATGAAAGGTGTGATGCCAACTCCACCGGCAAGAAAGGTTCCTTTGCCCTGATACTGTATTGTACCAAAAGGTTCGTGAATCACAACTTCATCTCCGGAGTCTAACATATGCAGCTGTTTTGTGACGCCATCGTGATCAGAGTAGGCTTTAATTGAGAACTCAAGAACTAGGTCCAGGTTCATTGAAGTGAAAGAGAATTCGCGAAGCTCGTTCTCCCATTTTGAATCAGGAATCGACAGCAAGGTTGCCTGACCAGGAAGAAACTCATACCCTTTTGGCTTCTCCACAACGAAACGCTTCACATCATGAGTGATGAATTCAGTCATCAAAATCTTAACGCGATTTGGATGTTCCTTTGTTGGAAGTCTTCGGTCTTTTAATGTGTTATCCATCTTTTTCTTTTCACAACCTTTAACGTATTCCTAGTATCATCTAGGAAATCTAAGGATTACAAAATACAGAAGAAAGTGGTCCAAGAGGTATGTATTCTTTGACACTTGCTCGACCCATCTACGAAATGTCTTATTCGTTCATTGTTCTTCCGTCGTTTTGAGCAATGAACTCATTGCGAGGATGCTTTGTGTCTATATTATACGTGCCCACTTGGGCCAATAAACTATAGTGAATATTTGCTTATTAATCCTCTGACACCTGCACATTTAGGATTATACGAGAAGTACATGGAGGTATAGAAACCATTTGGAGAGAGAGCCAAAGATGCATACTGCTTCATCTTTTGGTTCCTACGACAACAACACGAGAGTCCTCATCAGTTTTTTCAAATGTAATATCCGAAAATCCAGCATTTGAGAGAAATGCTGTAAGGTCGTCTGTTGAGTTCTTACACATGTGTGGATAGCGAGCTCTGGCTGCCTCCTCATTCATACCAGATGCTACCATGTTCTTGACAAAACCCTCAGGATTTCCAGAGATAAAATCGAAGATTGCAAACTGTCCGTCCTGCTTCAGTGCTTTGAATACCTGTATGGCAAGATTACTTGGGTCAGCAATCTCATGGAACATATGTCCTGCAAAAGCAAAATCTATTGTATCTGGGTCCAGTTGTATCTGCGATTCATCAAAATTAATTTTCTGAAGGGTAAACTGCTCATCAGACATAATCTCACTGAGGGATCTTGCAGCCTGCTTGAGCATGTTCTCACTCTCATCTAGACCATACACATACTTTGCATGAAACATCTTGACCAAGTCCACGAGAAGAAGTCCTGGACCGCAACCGAAGTCAGCTACTACGTCTTTTGGCTTTGATTCTACTAGGCGTCCCAGAGCAGCCCAGAAGGGTTCATGATAACTTATAGGATACCGTTTAATCATTCTCTGAACTCGGTCCTCTGCAGACCAATCGTCTTTTCCAAGATTACTCATTTTCGATTTCACCTACTAGAAGTACTATTTTGATGTTGATATCAATCAGCTCGTTGCGGCTTGGTTTGAGGTTTAATTTATTTACTGATGCCCATCCATAAAGATGTAAAGAGTTTCAAATCGAGCGTACTAATTTTCAAACCCATTGAAGACTATCTTAAGTGATAGTATCTCAAATATCCCTCTCACACAATGCATTTTAGTGAGAATGTATCATTCCTGAAGCTATGCCAAAAATAACAGTTGTTGATTTCATGGGTGAGGTTCAAAAAGAAATCACAGTGGAGAGCGGGACAAAGCTGCTCAAAGCCCTCATCGATAATGAAACCGACATCGTTCATACCTGCGGTGGGAATGCTAAATGCACTACCTGCAGGGTAACCATTCGCAAGGGAGTACCAACAAAGGAGACTCAGGCACAACAGGAACGCTTTGAAAAAAGGATTAAAGCTGGCGCATCCCA
>CAZMBV010000103.1:0-5720 GCA_964564335.1 uncultured archaeon | reverse complement strand
TTGAAGTAAAAGGTCTTGTTGATAATCCTACAAGCTTTTCCTTAGATGAATTGCAGGCATTGAATTTGACAGATCTACCTCTAACCATCGAATGCATTGGTAACCCTGATAATTCCTTTTTAGTAGGTACTGCTCTGTGGAGAGGGTTCAATATTTTTGATTTGTTAGAATCACTAGGCATCTCAGAGAATGCTACGGGTGTCAAATATCTGGCTGCTGATGGATATTATGCATCACATACTCTGGAACAACTTGAAAATAATGGTGTCCTTGGAGCATTATACATGAATGGTGTAGAAATACCACCGGTTCAAGGATTTCCTTTACGTATTTTGAATCCCGGGTATTATGGCATTAAACAACCTGCATGGGTGACCGAAATCGAAGTGATTGATCGGCCCTTAGAGGATTACTGGGAAGATCGCGGATGGGATACTTCTGAACCAATTGCAATCGACTCGAAAATATTCTTTCCTCAAAGGCCCGCTTCTGTAAATGTGAGCCAGAATCTGAGAATTGGAGGTTGTGCGTATGGAGGCACTCGCGTGAAGCTGGTAGAATACACAATTGATGGTGGAATAACATGGAGTAATGCAACAATAGTTCAGCAGATTGACGCAGATAACGTATGGGTATTTTGGGAGATCAATGTCAGTTTCAGTAGCGTGGGTCAAATCACTTTGCAGACTAGAGCAACAGATATTCATAACAATCAACAAATCCAATTTGATGGTACACCTCTTGATGGAACAAGTAATTGGCCAAGGATGACTATCAATGTGATATAATAGACGAATCATTACCATGACGTTCACCATGGTAACCTTTGCTTAGTTGGTAAACGTACTCGACGAAAGGGTCTGTAAATGCAATATAAGTTGGTTATGTCTATTATCTTAAATACGCAGGTCTCGTAATCATTAACCAGAGGAATGATAGGTTGAAGATTGATAGTATGGTGATTGAAGATGCGGTAACTGAATCGAGAGATATATCTATCAAAGAGGCGATCGGCATCCTATATCACAAGCATGTTGGCTCAATCGTTATAATCGATAAAGACGGAAAATGTGAAGGGATATTCACAGAGAGGGACGCCATCAGAGTTGTAGCTATGGATGTATCCTTGGATAAACCACTCGAAGAGGTTATGACAACTAATCTTAAAACAGTGAGAAAGGGGGCTACATTCTCAGAAGCTAAGAACATTATGATGGTCAATAACGTACGACACTTGCCAGTCACTGATGAGCAAGGAAAATTCATTGGTCTTCTTAGTCTCCGAATAATCTTGGATGAAATCCACGATGTGCATCAAGCAAAACGATAGGCATCTTTGACATAACACCAGGAGAGAAAATTAGTGAAGCGATTTAAGAACAATCCAATCATTGAGCCAGTTCCTGGCCATTATTGGCAAAATCGAGAAGTATTCAATACAGCTGCCATCTATGCAGGAAACAAGGTACATCTTCTCTATCGTGCAATAGGAGATGACGGTGTGTCGCGCTTAGGGTACGCAAATTCTTCAGATGGATATTCAATCGACACACGATTACCCGAACCAGCATTTGCTCCTGTAAATCCCTGTGAGAATCTGGGGTGTGAGGACCCGAGAATCACTCAGATAGGAGAAGAATGCCTGATGACCTATACTGCATACGGGAGCGATCCAATAAATGTGTACCAAGTCGCTATCACAAAGATTTCTTTAGAAAATCTACTATCAGAAGACTGGAACTGGGGAGAGAGATTGTTACCCTTCAATGGTATTCTTAACAAGAATGCGGTGATATTTCCCAAGAAGATAGATGGACACTACGTGATGTATCACCGTCTTGAACCTTATTTGTGTGTGGCATATTCCGACGACCTGAAACGATGGTGCAATATGAAAGCAGTAATGCAACCCAGGCCTCATAGCTGGGACAGCATCAAGGTAGGATCTGCAAGCCCGCCTATTGAAATCAATGAGGGGTGGCTTTTCATTTATCACGGGGTTGACTATAACTACGTTTATCGACTCGGAGTGCTTCTAATTGACAAAGATAACCCTGAGAACATTCTTTATCGTTCGGAAAAACCGATACTGGAACCAAAAGAGGCGTATGAAAAATTTGGAAAAGTCCCTAATGTTGTATTTAGCTGTGGGAGTGTCATGATGGATGGCAATCTTCTAATCTATTATGGCGGTGCTGATTCGGTAGTATGTGGTGCTGAGTTTGACCTTGGCGAACTTCTTCCGTAGTTAATCTCATACTTACTCAAAATTTCCATTTCAAGGCGAGCTAAGAAATATGAGAGACCAGACTCTGCTCCTTGGTTTCTGTTGAGACCATCAGGTGTAATTCCATCAAAACAACCACCATTAGATGGATTATAGACCATTATGTTCTTTGAGTTCTTTCCCAGGAACCAATCAAATGCAATGTATGCAATCTTCGAATATTGCTCTTTCCCAGTCACCTGAAATGCTGTGGAAGCCGCTTCCACCATGCATGATGCTTCAAGTGGCTGTTGGTCATAGAGTGCCTTCTCACCACCTCTTGTCTGCCAAAATTGATTACCTACTGGCTGGTACATATCTTGAATGATATCATTCGCTGCAATAAACTCGAAAGTTTTCTCAGCAATGTGTAGATAGTCTTGTTTTCCTGTCGTTTGATAAGCTCTAAAAAGTGCATGAGGGAGTCTCGCATTTGCATAGGTAAGGTATGGTTCAAACCATTGCCACGAAGATGTGGACTCGCGTCTGTAAGCATTACAGAGTTGATCAGCTAGATGAATCACATTCAACGGAGGGTTCTTGTCTTGAGGGAACGCCTTAGCATAGTGATATAGACCCAAGATGGTAAAGGCATGGGTCCGAGGTGAACCAGATCTCGAAGCCCAAATCAGACTCCTGTCAAAAATCTCTTTTGCTGTCATTTTGAAGTCTTCAGGAATTGGGGAATCCTGAGAATAGCCGCAGGCCCAGAGAACTCGAGCAAGTGAGTCTTCAGATCCCTCTTCGTTGAGAAAACTACGATTGTATCCCATGAAGGTGTGAGCTCGCCCATCTTCTTTCTGCGAATGGAGGAGAAAGCTAAGATAGGTTCGCGCGAGATCTAGGGCTTGCTCCGTTCCTTGTAATCTGTGGTATTTGAGGACAGCCAAGAGAGCACGAGCATTATCGTCAGTAGCATATCCTTTCTTCCTGTCAACAATCGAATATTTTGCGTGTTGGAAAATGCCTGTGTCATCAGTAAAATGTTGCAACCAGCTACAGTCGATTGAAGGAAGTTTGATAAAATCCAGCCCCCTATCTACTGAATCACTTCTTTGAATAAGGAAACGTATTTCGAAGCTACTTTGGACCACACCATTTCTTGGCCGTACTCATATGCCAGCTTCTCAATACGAGCTCGTTGTTCAGGGTTTTCTAAAAGTAGTCTGATGCCATCGGTAATGGAATCAGGGCTTTTGAATTTGCACAATACTCCACGACCCTCAGCCAGAACTTCTGTTGCGTAGTAGAAGGGAGTAGAAACTATAGCTCTTCCTGCCCCTAGTGCATAAGTCACTGTTCCACTTGAGAGTTGATCTACGTTGACGGAAGGGCTAATGTACACATCTGTAGCCTGTAGGTATTGAATGAGTTCATCTTTGGTCAGGAAACGATTATGGAACTTGACATTCTTCTCTAGCTTTAGCCTCTTCACCAAACGCGCAAGGCGTCTTCTATATTTCTCGCCCTGATGCAGTCTAACTTGCGGATGAGTCGCTCCAATTACCAAATAGAGAATGTCAGGCCAGTCCTTGACTACTTCTGGTAGAGCTTTGATTGCATTATGAATCCCCTTATCGCGACTTAGGAGCCCGAATGTAGACAAGACAGTTCGTCCACTAAAGCCTAAGGCTTTTTTAGCAAGTTCACTTGGAATAAATGGTATGGGAGGAGTCCCATGTGGGATAATCCGGATCTTGTTAGCATCTATATTATGGTCATCCTTGAGGATGTTGGCCGCCATCTGAGTCATGACTGTAATAGCAGAGCTGTATCGCCCGATCCCCTTTACGACTTTGTTGTAAGCGGCTACACTTTCAGGCGACTGGAATATCTTCGAATCGTGTGAGAGTGTGGTGTGCATTGTAGTGATGCAAGGCTTGTTCAGTATTTTGAGGAAGGTTAAAAGATAGTTCCCCCAATCCCCACCGAAAAGTCCAAACTCATGTTGCACATTTACCAAATCAAAATCCGAATCATTGATTCGATCAGCTACTTGGCGATACGTACTCTTGTCATTCGCATCAATTTGCATAACTACTTCTTTGCCATAGTTATAGGATGAGCCATGGTCATTTATACCTATAATAGCTGCAGGTTTCAATACGTGGAGAGTGTCTATATTCTTTATCACATCCTCTGTGAAAGTGGCTATTCCACACTCTCTGGGTATATAGCTGCTCAAATAAGCTACTCTTAACATAAACTAATCACACCATCAGGGGATACAAGGACACTATCCAATTGCAATACGTATGTTGCAGTAAGAGATAAGCATTATGAACTGGTGTTTTTGATAGCTATAATTCAGGTATCAAATCAGTCCTTCATTTCATTTTGAGATGATACTCGAAAATGGAAGGAGGGTTTAGACCATTTTCTTTGCACGCTCAATGAGCTTGATACCTTCTTCACTAAGACGGTCTGCAGTTTCTTGCGTTTTCCCTTCAGCAAAACAGCGATAGATAGGCTCGGTACCAGATGGTCTGATAAGAAGCCAGCCATCATCATGGAGAATCTTCACGCCATCTAGTGTTATTCGATTCATATCCTTACTTAATTCCAAGAGCGCCTTTAGGAGTGATTCTTTCTTATCTTGAGGAACTTGTACTTTCACCTTTGTATTGAAATATGTAGGAAGTTCGCTAACAAGCTCTGAGAGTGTCTTGCCTTCTAGAGAGATCAGTTCTACAATTTGGGCAGCAGTCATTGCACCATCACGAACAGGCTGATGAGCCGGATAAAAGACTCCGCCATTTTCCTCACCACCCAATTCTGCACCAGTTTCTTCGAGCCTGTGCGAAACATCAACACTTCCGACTGTAGTCCAATCTATTTTGGCACCAGCTCGTCGTGCTACATCTTCAATTAGGCGACCACTTGAAACAGGTGTGACGAGGGTGGATCCTTTTTTCTGAGCCAGCACTCGCGAGGCAATCAAGGCGAAGGATTGGTCACCCCACAACACTCTACCCGTTTCATCGACAAATGTTGCTCGATCCGCATCACCATCATGTGCTATCCCTAAATCAGCTCCAATGGCTTTCACAGCTAGAGCGAGGTCCTTTATATTCTCAGGAATTGGCTCAGGGTTTCTTCCCGGAAAAGAACCATCTAACTGAGAATTAAGTGAAATCACTTTACAACCAAGTTCTCTCATGAGCCGCGGGGTTGCTAAACCTCCCACGCTGTTAGCAGAATCAACAACCACTTTCAGTTTTCTATTTTGAATTTTTTCTACATCAACGTGCGATTTGATTGCCTCTAAATACACATCAATAGAAGAATCATAATGTGTTACTTGACCAATTTTATTCCAATCCGCAACTTTGAATTTGTTTGAACGATAGATTGTTTCTATTTCTTTTTCAGATTCACGAGATATCTCAATTCCATTGGAGCCAATTACTTTGATTCCGTTGAATTGAGGAGGATTGTGAGATGCGGTAACCAT
>CAZMBV010000102.1:0-9402 GCA_964564335.1 uncultured archaeon | reverse complement strand
AGACTTTGTCAGTAGGAGATGGTCTTCCAAGAGGACCTATAAAGTCCTGAATCTTATCGCCAACATTAAGACTTCCAAGTAGTTTCGTGGATTTACCAACTTCCTGAAAAGTAAGGGTTACGGTTCCCTTCTCACGATTAAAATCAGCAACAGTGAGAGGGAATCGTTCACCGGTTTCATTGATACGAATCATGATGAATTGTCCAGGTTTACAGACGCGAGCTATCTCTGGTGCTTGCACAACCAGCATCTTTGTGACTTCGTTGAGAATTTTCTTGTCGAGAATCTCGTACATGGGTATGAACCTCAAAGTAGCCCTGTAGTTGGAAGGCCTCAAACGCATTGCCCTTTTGCTCAAGAAATAAAAGTTTGGGTGAAGCATTGATTATTCATTTTCTGTATATAGAATGAACTTCGCGCACAACTAGGCCAGGCAGGTCCTTTACCGAGTTGATTGGGTATACCGTCGCTCCAACTTTAGAGAGGGCTTCATGAATCTTTGTAGTGCGAGAGCTTTTCCCAGCACCAATATGAAACATGAAGAGCTTGTGTCCTCGTTTTGATAGTTTTGCCACCGTGTTTACCATTTGCTTCCAGTTGGCAACTTCAGCATCAGTAATGAGCAGAGTAATCACCTCAGATTCAGCTTTATCGCATGCTTCTGTGATCTTCTTCACAGGAGCCACTGTACCTCCACCCTGATACGATAGGAGTACTCGCTCCACAGGTGCTCGTTCATTAGACCAACCACATGTTTGAGAGCCATCACTGAAATTTATTGCAGATACTCTACAACCCCGACGAAAGGCAAAGTCCATAGCTGCAAATGCAGCAACAAGAGCAGTATGGTAACTTCCAGATAGTGTATGTTTTCGCATTGACCAGGTCATAGAACCCGATGAATCAATCACAATCAACATATCAGGAGGTGATTTTGAAACCATCACTCCTGCTGATTCGAATTGTTGCCATTTTCGTGTTGTTCGATTAGGAATCAGAATGGGGAATGTTTGAAGAGATAGTACGATGTCAAGATTTTCAATTGGATCGTCAAGTCTCCAGACTTCGGGGGCAAGTGGTGCTGACCCGCTCAAACGTTCTGTATCCACTTCAAATCTTATTTCTCCTCGAGCTTTTGCTCTGTACCAGAAACGTGTCCATGCAGCTCGCTCTGACCCAACTCCAGCAGTAAGGTATACTCCCTGAAGATCTTCGATGTCACCTCCAAGTTGTTCTACATCTAAAGCAAGTCGTTCCATCTCTTCTTCTGAATCTAGTCGTCCAGGTTGGTCTTTGCACTTTTGTGCACGGTCGCCATTTCTTGCTTCGACAGGATTCCCCATTATCGCATCAACATCAAGAGGAACTTTAATCGTATCCTCAGAACCATCGATGGTTTCTTGAGTAACACTCTTTGCCCCTCCAGAAGAAGAGCCAGGTAATCCTTCCTCGCATTCAGGATTCCATTCATCAATTATCTTCGCAATCTTCTCACATGCCTTTGGCCATTGGTGTTCGTAATCAATAGAACTTCGGGCGACACCCACAATTGCGACTGCAGTATCGAAGATGTCTTGATTAATTTGCACAGTAGGGGGAATTGGAAACCCCCACATAACCCTGTAACAAGTTACAATCAGTTTCCACAGTCCACTATGATCATAAATTCGAACTGCCGAATCATGGATGGAAAAATTAATCCTCTTGTGAGTAAGTATTGGAAATCTTCCGAGTAAATTGGAATCTACAACGAGGTCAGCATACAAGTTACAAACAAACATAGCAGTTGCATCATTCACGTGCTTTCGAGCAGCTGTAAACATTCGTCCATTCATTACACCATCAAATGGGCAGAGAAGATAATGTTGGATCTCGTGATGACACACGGATTTGAGATACTGTTCAGCATCAGAAACTAACATATGAACAGGAACTCCAGCAGTGTTTAGGTGAACCGTCCAACTGTCTGAATCAATATAGAAGAAACTGGAAACATCATGGTTGTGTTCAATCTCAGGTTCTGGGAGAGGAGGATGATAGAAATCTTGTATTGCCTGAGACCAAGCTTGTCCAGCAACTTCTCTGAGGATATCATCACCTGTGTGTTCGTTGCTAGAAAATTCCATTCGGACAAACTCCTATGATCGCAATTGATCCTCCAATTCTTTCCTTAATTTCAATGCCTCAGATCCTCCTGATATCTCAAGAAATACTGAGGATTCAGGAGAGTCACCAGTCACATAGATAACCAAGGTGAGCCCATCAATTCTGAGAACTTTCCTTTTGGGAGGCTCAAGTGTTTCTTTCAGCACCGGTGTTAGTTTAGGATATCGAACCCCGATTGTTGTCCAGATGTCTTGCCATTGTTCAAAAGTCAACTCAAATTGAGTTAGTGTAAGTTTATGCAGCGCATCGATTGTCTGTTTTAGGAGCATACTTCGATTAGGAAAGTCAGTATCACGAAGAAGATCATCATGTAGTTCTGTAAGTTTATCTACATCCTTGCCCTTGATCCCTCTCTCAATACTCTGTACCGTCTTTGCATATTTTGATTTCTTTAGCTCCTTTGCAAATTGAGCATAATCAAGTCGGACAAGAAGATCGCTCTTTGCCATTTCTTTGAGTTTATCAAGTGATTCCTTCGATTGCTTCCCCTGCTTCATATTCTCAATGATTTCTATCGCGGCACCTCTCTGGGCGAATCTAGCTGTAGCCAGTTCAACAAGGTGTTGTGTGAAAGCATAGATGTCACCGTAGTATGGGCCCCTCTCCAATTCATCTCTAACAAAACGAGTTCGATGCCAAAATACAAGCGGTGCAAGGGACTTCACAATTTCAATACTCACTTCCTGCGCTCCAACTAACCAAGCAGCGGCTTTAGCATACCTGTTCAAATCTTTCGCAGCTCTGACACTTAGAGGAATTATCACTTTGTTACAAACACTCTTCGCAGTATTGAAATGGCATCCATCACAGAGACCTGTTTCTACTGTAAGCCCAGAAGATTGACTCTTGTCACCGCGAATGCATGCTCCAAACTCTCGAACTATAGATCTCATGTATTCAGAGGCTTCAGAGGACACGGGTGTCTTGTCAGCTAAATTCCAGATGGTCAAGAGATTCTCTTCAGTCAAAAGAGCTGGAACTTGCCACAACTCATCATAACCAAACAACCGGTCATCTCTGGATGCGAGGATTAAGTCAAGATCACTCACAGTAGGCATAGTAATTGGTACAGCCATCCCAAATCTGTCAAGGAAGGGAGGCCCCATTTCAAAAGTACCTGCATCAGCTGGATTGAGCGTAGCATAAAGGCAGAACTCGTCACATCTCTTTACCTCATCATAATATTTGACTTCACCCTCTGCGAGAAGAGAGAGCAGGATATTTTGAGAATGTGGAGTAAGTCGATTGACTTCGTCTATGATTTTCCAAAAGCCCGTTACAAATGAACGCCAGACGACAACTTCAACTCCATCTTTCATAAGTGGTCCTGGTCGAAGTGTTGCCACCATTTTCTCCTCAGTTAGTTGTGGGTGACCTCGAAGAATGCCATCCTCGATTTCTTCGAGACTCTTACCAGTCATCATCCGGCCCAAAATTTTTGCCAGCGTAGTCTTACCCCCACCATGGCCTCCCACTAACAGCATAGCAGATCGAGGAACAAGTGCATTTAGGACACAGGATCCAACAATGAGAGGGAACCGCGCTGTTTGGGTAGTAGTATTCTTACTGCTGGGGGTATACTTGATTTCCAGATCAGTAGAGTGAACATAGAGACCTCTACTCTCAACTGTGGTCACTACACTGTTAACTAATTCTCTCAGCTTATTGGAAGGGATGCTCATTGTAACACAGCCTACAATCTTGTGACACTAAAACACTTATGAACATCGCATATGAGGCGCGAAATATCGTTGAATGTTGGGAGATATACTGACGTAAAGGGTATTCACTTCTGTCTGAGCCGACAATCAATATTCAAGGTAAAATACATCACCACAACTTCATTCCTGCTGGAACAAAGGGTTCATAGCACTTCATTACAATATATTCCTGAACCGCGCGCCAGTACTACCTTCTCCGAAGATGTAATATGGCTTCACGAAACTAGCCAAAAGGCCAAACAGTGGGGTTACAAGTTGGGCGAAGAAAGAACGTATGCAGAAGCAGTCACGCTAACAGAACCAGAGAATCAACCTGCAGAGCGAATAAGTCAGCACTCTGTTGTGACAAGAGCAATGGAACATCATACACTGATGAATCGCTTTGATTCCATGAAACGGAATATGTCAGAAGCAGGTTTAGAATTTGGTGCCAGAGTACTTCTTATCGGACCACCAGGTACAGACTTTGAAGCATTTTCTTATCACCTATGTCGGGAGGTACCATTGAAGATGGTACGGTTCAAGATGGAGGAAATTCTCAATGAGGCTAAAAGAGGTTCTGAGTTACTTAGAGTTGGGTTTGAGTTCGCACGAAGAAACTCTCCAGCTGTGATGTTGGTAGAGCGAGTGGATGCAATCGCTCCAAGTAATAGTGACCAAGCATCTTTCCTTCTCGACGAGGTCACTAGAACTAGTTGGGATGGGGAAGAGGTCTTGATAGTAGGTACGACAACTCGTCCAGGTGATATCGATGCGGAGTTGCTCTCAGCATTTGATAGAACCTACGTAATCGAAAATGCGACGCTAGAAGACAGGGTTCGTATCCTTGAGCAGATTCTGAAGAGTAGAGACGATATTGATCCAACAGTAGTTGCAGAGCTTACTGATGGATGGAGTTTCGCTAGCATGAAACGATTGGCAGTAGCTCTATTTATGTCAGAAACTTCTGACGCTGGCCAAATACCTCGAGAGCAGATTGAAGGGATTATTGAGAAAAGTGGTGTAGTGCCACTAAGTAATCCGCGATTTCTCGATTCTATAGTTAGAAAGACCGCAGGTACGATGCAACCGCCAATGGATGCACTAAGTAGCGAATATCCTGATGATTTTCTAGACCAACTATACTTGGTGGCTGTCGGAGAAGATTACGCAGGAACTCAAAGGGTAATAGAAGTATTGAACGATGGTATGCCTCTATCAAAGGATGACAGGGAGTTTCTAGCGAGGCACCCGTACCTGTTGAGTGGTAGTCCAGAGGACCGACTTACAAGATTGCTTAGAGCTAAGAAGAGTAGTGATAGACTTCAGAGAATAATGGGTCGTTAACTAGGGGAACGATATTGAGTAAAGTAAGAGCACATATTGTGTCTGCAAAGTTGGATAATTTCCTCTCATTCTACTCGGGAGTAGTTCAGTTTGATAAAGGACTCACAGTGCTTGCTGGTCCCAATGGTTCCGGGAAGACTTCAATCTTTCATGCACTCAAGTTTGCTCTAGGGTCCAATCAGCGTGAAAATCGTTATTCAAAATGGAGTGACTTCATCCGTCATGGAGCCAGTACCGCCCAAGTAGAAGTTACGGTCAACGTAAATGGTCAGAATCGGAAATTCCTACGTAAGATTGATAGAGATGGTATTCCGAGATCTTACGTGGATGGGCGCAGAGTCAAAGCCGCAGAATTGCGACATGTTGTTGACGCTTTTGGACTGGATACAGATAATCCATTGGTCTTTATTCCACAGGAAAGAATCAACGCAATTAGAGAGATGGACCCCCATGAGGTTAGGCGTCTTGTAGAGGAAGGAACAGGTCTTGATGGATTAAGAGATAGGATTGTCATTCAAGAAACCGAGGTTATTCAAAGCCGGCATAGATTGGAAGCCGCACTTACAGAATCAAAATCTGTGGAGCGTGAACTAGAGCTCCTCCAACACGATATTAGTAGATTAGAGAAAAAGAGATCTCTTCTCGAACAAGAAAAATCTCTCGAACACGATTTGAAATGGGCATTGTTTGACGACCTTACTGAGAAAGTGAAGAATGTCAAGGATGAAATCGAAGGGAAAGAAACGGGGCTTGTTTCGATTCTCGAAGAGCAAACACAAATACAATCTAGTATTGCTGATAATGAGTCTGAGAATGATGAGCTGAATTCTGCACTATCTAACATTCAAGTAGAAATGGGTAGAATCGATGCAAAGATTGAGGAAGAAGAAAGAAATCTTGCAAGATTAGAAGGAGGCTCGAAACAACAAGTAAGTGAACTTCGTGAAATAGAGAAACGCGTCAATTCGGAAAAGAAACAAAAAGAGAAACTCCAAGAAGACATCGAGCGAATATGTTCTACTAAAGAATCTACAATGGAAAAACAAAAACAGTATCGTGAAGAGGTCCAAGAGATAGAAGAAGAACGTTCCAAGATCCGAGATGAACTCGAAGCATTTGCAGACTGGAATACTAAGCGGGCAGAAACACATGGTAGATACAAAGCACTTCAAGCTGAAATTGAAGGAAAGGACTTGCTTCTAAGAAGTGTAAGAGAAAGGGTTCAGGTCGAGGGGGCAGAACTTCAGGCTATTGAAAACAAGTGGTCGCACGTCTGGACAGTCATGGAAAAGTCTGATGAGAAAGAACTAGCTCGTCGAAAAGGGCAGCTCGAGAGAGAGATAGCTACACTCAATGAAGAACGATTTAGAAAGAGTAGTCTAGTTTCGACTCTACAGAAGGAGATTGATGACCTAAATGTGCGATTGTCAGAAACCTCAAAGAGAGTCCCTGAAAATGTGCGTGAACTGAAAGATGCAATCGCGGAGCACAAGTTGGAATCAGTCACGGGTCCGTTGATAGAGGTATTCAGCGCGGATGATTCTATTGCAACTGCAGTAGAGTCTGTCCTTTCAGAGAATCTAGCATTTGCCTTTATTGTCACCGATGAAACTGATTTCCAGATTCTTCAAAAACTACGAGATAATTCAAATGCACCCTCTCCACTTATTCTATTGAAAACTTCAGAACAACCTTACATACGACCGACACTCAAAAGCTCATCAGGAGTAGAGGGATGGCTCTGGGATAATCTAAATGTTGATCCTGAAACCCAGGAATTGCTACAGAGAGCCATTGGTGACTTCGTACTAACTAAGACATTGAAAACAGCTACAAGATTAGCAACAAAAGAAAATCTACGAGCTGTTTCTCAAGATGGACATGTCATTGTACCTGAAGAAGGAAAGATAGTTAGTAATCCAAAGTTAATACCTTCAGGAATGGTTTCGACGGCACCACTTCAGGATAGACTCACTAGGGCAACAAAGGAACTAATAATCACACAGAAACAAATGACTGATATAATGACCAATTTAGATACCCTTACAAATCAACGTGAGGAGATTCTTGATCTACTCAGTCAGATGACACGATGGGGAGGAACCTGGGAGAGACGAAAGAAGCTAATTGAAAATCTACCTGAACAGGAAGAACGAATAGTGGCTCTTGATGATGAGCTGAAATCACTTCAACTAGAGTTAGGAAAAGCGGAGCGGAGTCTTCGAAAACTGGATAATACTCAACCTCCAGAACGAAGTAGATTGGTGGGACAAGATTCAGCGCTTAGGATTAAACATAGGCGATTACAAACGGAACTAACAAAAGTCGACAGTCAAGCGAATGCAGCAGAGAGAGATGAAGAGATTAAACGTCAGGATCTGAAGAGGATTACAGAAAACATCAATATGCTTTCCAATAGTATGGAAGAACTTCGGAGAGAAATCAAGGAATCAAAAAATGCCACGTCAGAAATCCTAGAGAAAATTGAAGTTATGAAAGAAAGTCAGGAGCAAACACAAGACAGACGAACTAAACTTCTTGAGAGCCTTGCAACTCTGAAAGTAACAAATAGGTCTCTCAGCAGTAGAATGGTAGAACTTAACCTCATGATTAAAGAACGGAAACTTCAGGTTCTTCAAGCAAGAAGACAATTAACCAATATGGAGTATGAATTAGAGAATCTACAAGTAGACCTTGAAGGACTTGCCCGACCAGAAACTGTAAAGCCTCTAGATTCTGTGAGAATTGAACTTGTAAAACTACGTCACATTCTCGATGATTATCAGGATGTTTCGGAGAGTGTCGCCCATACAGAAAACCAACTCAAAGGACGCCTTACGACACTTGTTGAGAGAGTAACAGAACTTCAGGAAGAGCTTGATGAGGCAGAATCTGCGGTTAAAAGTATTCAAGAGCAATATCATAACGGAATGAACGAAACGCTTCGAAAAGTCGAGAAAGGAGTAAATGAAGTCCTTGGAAGTGTACAATTTCCCGGTAGCGTACGATTTGAGTTAGCAATACGTGAGGGTGATTATGGCGTAGAGTTCACATCAAGAATCAAAGCAGAAGGATTTGGTGCGATAAGTGCAGGGTCAGGTGGAGAGAGGTCGCTTATTGCCATTTCATTAATACTTGCTCTTCAAAGATTCAATCCGGCACCCGTGTATGTCCTTGATGAAGTAGACACATTTCTTGACGCAACAAATACAGAACTTGTAAGTAGGTTGTTCCACGATGCATCACGAAGAAGTCAATTTGTTCTACTAACGCCAGCGAAGAGTACTCATCTTCTGAAACATGCGGACAAAATACTCGGCGTTGTTTCACCAAATGGAACCGAGCCATCGGTCATAATCGAAAGTCCAAAGTTCAAAGGACAATAGGAGGAAGAATAAATGACCGAGAATCAAAGCCTTGCAGAAAAGGTCTATGAAATTGTACAAGCAGCTCGGTCAGGTGAAATAGATCTTCTTGAGATTAGACTTACTAAATCCTATCAGGATTTGCAGGAGCTAGCAGAAAAACTAGATAATAGAATAGATATCGACGAGATGTTAAACGAGGTCCTTAGTGCAAAAGTAAATAGAGTTCAAGAACTTGCACGCGTATTAGCATCTCCTGAGATCTATATTGCTCGCCTAAAAGGAAAATCAACAAAGAGTCTGGCTAACCTTCTAGTTCAGAAACAACCAGTTGTTATTGGGCATCTTGAACACTCGTCACTTGGAGGATCTCTTGAACGAATAGTACAGCTCATTGAAGCACTTTCGAAGGAACCCATCGAAGATAAAATACCTGAGATGACACCTCTTCCAAATGGGTTTACATTGGATACTGAAGACTCGGTTTTCATCGAAGACTTGGACAAGTTTCTCAAAACTATTCCTCTGGAAGGGAAAGTGATTTTTGACAATATCGTTGAAAATAGTGAGTTCGATGTTTTTCTGAAAAACTTCCTCTACGTAATCATCCTTGTTTCACGTGGTAGATTACTCTATAATCCAATCACACGTGAGATTTGGAGACCTCAAGTCCCAGATGCGACTTGAGGTAAAAGGCCATGCTTGGATGATCATGCATGGGCTTCAACAATGACTTCTACTTCAACTTTTTCATCAACTTCAATTACTTTCTGAGGAAGACGAGAATGCAGTTTGAAGCCGGAAACTGCTGCAAAGCCAATCAA
>CAZMBV010000101.1:0-9423 GCA_964564335.1 uncultured archaeon | reverse complement strand
TTGCGACTTGCGTTGAATCAATCTGGGCTTTCATATGCTGACATAACCGCATATACAACTTCACCTTCTCTTATGGCTAATTCTTTGACAGCGAGTTCACCAGCTTTTATTGCTTGGGAACCTTTCAACGCAAAATCAGAATATGACAATATTACTGTTCCTTTGATACAATCTGGTGAAATATGGCCAAGGCATCCATGTTGTGTTTTAGCCTCAGAAAACAGCTTTCTTGCTGAGCATCCAGATATCGCTCAAAAAGTCACAGATATTCATGTTGAAGCTGAAGAATGGATTGTAGCCAATCCAGCTGCAGCCATAGCCATTGCTGTCAATTGGCTAGAGATGGATGAAACTCCAGTCACAACAGCATTCAATAACATCATCTATGATTACAATCTGAATAGAACTGGTCTTGAAAGATATCTTGATTTCTTGATTCAAGAGAATCAGTTGATTCCTGGCAAGATACCTGCTGATCCCGCAGCTTTTCTTGATGGTTTCATTAACACTACCTTCGTTGATAGTCTATGATTCTGTAGTTGCGAATCGACAGACAGAAAAGTAAGACATATCCCTTGTGATGATGAGAAGGATGTCTGGAGCAGAAATAGAGGAGCAAATTAAAGTTACTCCTCAATCTTCCAAGAAACTCAACCAAGATGACTTTCTACACAGGATTATCTTGAAAATAATCCTCCCCATAATTATTCTGATTATTATCTGGCAGATGATATCAACACTTGCAAGAATATCCCTGGCTGACGTGATTGAATCTTTTATACGTCTAGCTTTGGTAGGTGATAGTGAAGGTAATTTACTTAGTACTCATATTCTTGCTAGTCTTTTCAGAGTAGTCCTCGGATTTTCACTAGCAATTGCAACAGCAGTTCCCATTGGGATAATAATTGGACGGTATCGATTAGCTAATTCTGTTTTTGGCCCTGTAATAGAAGCTATGCGACCTATTCCACCAATCGCTTGGATACCTCTCTCACTATTGCTTTTCAGTGGTAATCCAATTGCAGCCCGAGCTTTCATTATATGGATTGGTGCCTTCTTTCCAATTCTTATCAATACGACAACTGGTGTAAAAAGAACCGAACCGGTTCATGTTGATGTAGCAAAGACACTTGGCGCAAGTGAACGACAGATACTTGGAAAGATTGTAATCCCTTCTGCTGGTCCTGAGATTTTTGCAGGACTTCGGATTGGCTTTGGCATCGGTTGGATGTGTCTCGTTGCAGCAGAGATGATAGGCGGCCAAGGCGTAGGTGGTTTGGGGTATTTGGTGTGGATAATGCAGCAGGTTGGGGATACGGGCGCGGTTATCTCGAGTATGTTTCTAATAGGTCTGATTGGTTTTCTGTTTACCTTTCTCTTTCTGCAAATTGAAAAACAACTTCTCAAATGGAGGCAGTCTGTTTCTGTGTAGCTCCAAGCATTGCCTTCTCTTGCTCAACTCTTAGAACATCCAGTATCTGACTTCTATACTCCAAACACTCATGAGACGTTCTTATTCTCGGTCTTGGAAGGTCTAATTGGTACTCTGCAATGACTTTAGCTGGTATGTTGCTTAATACAAGTATACGATCTGAAAGGAATACAGTTTCATCTACGTTATGTGAAACAAATAAGATCGTGGAACCTGTCAGATCCTGAATTCTGAGGAATTCTTCTTGGAGGTAATTTCTGGTCTGTGCATCTAAATTAGAGAGTGCTTCATCGGCGACAAGTAAGTCTGGTGAAACAATGAGACTCCTTGCCATTTCGGTCTTTCGAGCTTGCCCTCCAGATATCTCATGAGGATAATGATCTTCGAGACCTTCCATTCCTACAATCTTGAGGGCTTCATCTACTCTTCTATCTCTTTTATCGCGAGGAACTCCTTTTACCTCAAGACCAAACTCGATATTCTGTCTTACTGTACGCCATGGGAAGAGTGATTCTTGCTGGAAAATGTATCCAACTCTGTTGTGACCCGGTTCAACTTTTTGGCCATCAATCAGTACTTCTCCCTCATCCGGTTCCAACAAACCTGCAATGATTTTTAGCAGTGTTGTTTTCCCGCAACCGCTTGGTCCAAGGATGCTCAAGAATTCTCCTTCTTGAACATCAAAAGAAATATTGTCTAGAACTTCAGTCTCGTCTGAATTCCCAGTAGGATATGACTTTGACAGGTTGAGAACTGAGAGTTTGAGCATTTTATATCTAAGTAATGTCTTACTCCGCTCCGCTGTTAAATACTATGTTGTAAACAGGCCTCTTCTGAGTGCTTGAGGCTGACCGCACAAAGTAAAAATAGTCAGCCGACTCAGTCAATATAACAAAAGGCACTGATATTTGGACTTATAATTTCTATATCCGACTTTCAAAGTGTCTTTTTATAATCCGGAAGGTAACTGACGTGGGATCACCAAAGATTCTATTCGAGATTGACGACGATGAGAGCACCAGTGCGATTGCTGTCGGTGATGTAACTGGCAATGGTACTGCTGAATTATGCACAGGTGGTCGTGATGGTGTCATCCGATTATACGACGCAAATCGCTCGGAGATTGTGCTGTTAGCACAACAAGATGTCGGTGGCAGTATCTTATCCATTAAAGTTGCAGATGCTAACAACGATGGACAGATGGAGATTATTGTAGGAAGAGCACTCAGCCCCTCTGAATCCCCTGGAGTAGGAAACACAGTCCAAGTTTTTCGATATGCTCCTAGCGGTCAATTAGAAATTATCGGAGAATATGCAGTTGATAGGTTTGTTACCACGGTTTACGTGACTGATGTTACTGGAGACGATAAGAATGAGCTTCTTGTTGGAGCAAGTGATTCGACTCTGCGAATCCTTCAGATGGACACAGAGAATAACATCAGTGAATTCGCTATACATAAGCTAGAGGATATGCCTCTTGTCATCGGTACCTGTGATGTAATTGGTGATGAAATCGAAGAGATAGTCACTGGTAATCGAGACAATACATTGAGAATCTTCAAGGTGACTGACCATAGAATAGAACAGATTGAAGCGTTAGAACTTCCCTCTCCTGTCGTGTCTCTTGCATCTGGTGATATTCTTGGAGACCGTAAGATGGAACTTGGTGTTGTCACTAGAGATGGTTCCATTAGAGTATACCGCAACGAGGAAAGCAAATTCGACCTCTTCGCATCTTTACTTGATGTCGATGCGCTATCTATTCGAATTGAAGAAATAAATGCTGATCACATGGATGAAGTCATTGTTTCAACAAAAGACCACAAGATTCGGTTCTACAATCTGTATATGGCAGACCTCATTGAGTTAGCAACAGTAGATATTGGTAAGAAGATCCTTGCCATTAATGTTGGTGATGCTGGCGGCGATGGCCGTAAAGAAGTACAGGTCGGAGTTGCTGATGGTCCATTGAAGGTCATAGAAGGACTCTATAAGATTATTCCAAGCTTTGAGGTCAGCTCAAATGCAAAGACCGGAACTGAACTCAGTGGTAAGATTACTGTGTACAATATTAGTGATGAACCCGTCACTGGAATATCTGGCAAGATTTACCATTTTCCAAAGGACAATATGGATGTAGACCCACAGCAATTACGGTTTGATCTTGCTGCTGGCGAAAGTAAAAGTATTGATGTTCGTCTTATGCCAAAAGCAGAAGGGACTATCATTGTTCGACCCATCGTCCTGATGTGGACCGATGCAAGTGGATCTGTAAAACAGGTCACAACTCCTGAAACCGCGATTCTTGTCGAACAAGGTGCTTCCATTGCAGCTCCTGCAGATATTGCTCCGGTTATAATTGAACCATTTGAAACAAGTTCTATTGAAGAAACAATAATTGAAGAAGAGTCTCCATTTGAACCCGTCGTCGGAACTGGTTTTGGAGACATTGATGCTGAACAGAAACTGGCTGCTCAGAAGATACTTGAGACTACCATGCCTGATGATGGTGGTGACTCGTTAAAAGCTGCAGAACAACTTCTCGACCAACTTTTTGGTGCTGAGGAAACATCAGCTGCAATGACCGAGATTGACGATATCGAAGCGCTCATGGCAGAACCCACACCCGATGAGATCACAGTGGTTGCTGCTGCTGTTTCAGATGATGAGAGTGCACTCGTCACCGAGATTAAAAACAGGCGTCCAAAAGCTCCAAGACCTGGTGCCGCCCCTGACTCCTATCAATACCTCTTCAAGCTGATGGTGATTGGTGAAGGTGCGGTCGGTAAGACCACATTGGTCAACCGTTATGTTACTGGCACCTTCGAGCGTGATTACAAGACCACGATCGGGTCTCAATTCGCAGTCAAATTAACACACATCTCTCCACCCGAAGCTGAGTACGCAACTGGAATCAAGATACAAGCGTGGGACGTGGCTGGCCAGGCGCGGTTTAAAGCCGTTAGAAAGATGTACTATTCTGGAGCCGCAGGAATCATTATAGTATTTGATGTTACTCGTAGACGTTCCTTCACAGAATTGTCAAAGTGGATTCAAGAGGCTGATGAGTCGATAGGTACTAGAGTGCCGATTCTCCTTGTCGGAAATAAGACTGACCTTCCAGACCGCGCAGTACCTTCTGATGAAGCGAAGAAATGGGCTGAAGATAATGGCTTCCTCTACTTGGAGAGCAGTGCTAAGACTGGAGAAGGTGTTGCTGACATGTTTACCGTTTTAGCAGAAATCATGTGGCGTGAAGCGCGAAGGATTGCAGACGGAAAGAAAACAGAGATGTGATCTAGTCCTCAGACGCTTTCCAGCAAGAGAGATTGAGTTTACTCTTCACCCAAGAATCTTCAATTTCAACTTCAGTAGACCTATCTGGATTTGTGCAGCGACACCAGATTGAATCATTTCTAATCTTCTCTCCGACACAGAAGTAGCAGTTCTGACAGCGTTTCAGAAGAAGAACATTGTCATTATACATTGACAGATCTGATTTTTTCTTGCAAGGTTCAGTGGGTTTCGCACATTCTTCAAGGGCTTCGATTAATCTTCGTTCTGATTCACTTGTTCCCATTTCATCCTGTACAAATTCCACAGCCTCTTTCATTTGTGCTGCTAGTCCAGATACATCCTTGACCACAATTGAGTTCAAAATCTCTTCTACAATTCCATCTTCTGGTGACAATTCTATCTTCTCAGGAGACTTCTCCGGTTCGACTGGTGACACTTTCTTCTCGATTGTTTTTTTACTCACATCCGGGAAGAAACGTTTTCGTATATTTTCATCAATTGTATCTCGTTTAGGGCTGGATGGACTACTATGAATTCGTGTACGCGTTTCTCTCTTTTTGCGTTCCAGTTTCCTCAGCTCATCTTTCTTGAGCATCATTCTGATGTACGCTTCATCATCTATTCTCTGTGGAAGCCTACCATTTTCTGGTAGGTTCTCTTTAACGAAATCATCAAGTAATTGAGCTACTGAAAAGTCATCGATGGTTTTGTTTTTCTTTTTGTTACGCATGGTCTAGTACAATCCGCTGTGACCTGTCTAATCGATGGTTTCGATGCACATCACTACTCATTTTCATCCATGTACTAATAAAACACCTTTGGAATGTAGATAACAAGAAATATTGATATGGTCTAATCCTGTGGAGGTTTCCAGCAAGGGAGATTGAGTCTGCTCTTCACCCAAGACCCTTTAACAATTGCATGAGTAGATCTTCCTGGGTTTGTGCAATGGCACCAACATGAACCACTGACCTTCCTTTCTCCCACACAGAAGTAGCAGCTCTGACAACTTATTATTGGAGCCCTCTTCTCTGAAATTATCGGTGTAACTTTTTTCTCCGTATTACTAGGTGAGTGCTTTCTATATTTCTCCAAAGTCTTGCGTGCTTTACGTTTTGATTCTCTGGTACTCGCCTCATTTTGCAGGAAATCTACCGAAGCTTTCATTCTTCTTGATAGAATAGGTTCACCCATTGTACCCTGCGATTTCATTATCTCTTCGACAACCGTTTCATCCTCTGGTGACAAGTCGTTCTCACAAGTTGCCTCGAAGGCCGTTTCTTCTAGTTCAACATGCTGTGACTGAGATTCCTCAATATTTTCACTTGGAACCGATTGAACATCGATATCATCATGAGTAGTAAAGAGGGATTCTCTCTTAGATCTCTCTTGTTTTCTCTTGTCTTCTTTTTCAAGCATCATGCGGATGTACTCATCATCATCTATATCCCTCGCTCTCTTGCTTGCATCTTCAGTAGATAGGTCAACAAAGTCGTCAAGGAGCTTGGAAACTGACACATCATCTATCTTCTTCGTACCATTCTTTTTGTGCATATTAAGTTTCAGCCCTTTTCTTGTATTTCAGAAGTAACTTGAGTTCCTACCTATCTAGTAATCCGAGTAAACGCAGATAAAACTTCTACTGTGCGAACATTAGCACAACCGGGTTGCTTTGATTCCCTCATTAAATGCTGTCATATTTACGGATTCAAAACCGAAAATAGATTGAAGCGACTCGCGAATGACTTCCAGAGAAAGTGGACTTTCATCTAAGGCTCCCATTGCTCCCAGGAAAAAAGAGTTCAACATCTTCATCGAACCAATCTGAGTAAGGGTTTCTTCTGCATCTAGAACAATGATCTGCTTGCACAGTTTATTCAGAGATTCAAAAATGCGCTCAAGGGAGGGATACATTGTAATTTTGCCTGTAGAAGCAACCGTCGGAATTTTCGTCTGACTGACTATTGTTATAGTCCTGGCACCCGCGTATGTAGAGGCAGCTCTCAGTGCCTCTAATGGTTCCAATCCAAGAAGGATGTCGACTTCTCCTTTTGGTATCAATGGCGCCCAATCTGTTTTTCCAATTCGAATATGAGTAAGTACGCTACCACCACGTCTTGATGCCCCAAAAGTGTCTCCTACTACTGGTCTTAGACCTGATAGCACTGTCGCCTCTGCAAGTACTCTACCACAGACAAGATTTCCCTGTCCTCCAACCCCTGCGACTAAGATATTGAAGGGGTTTCTCATTCTATTTTCTCCTCCTTGATGGCATCATGAGGACAGACTGTAACACAGGCTCCACACTTAACGCAAAGATGCTCAAGAATCTCTGGACAACCCATTGTACTGTCCCAATTGATTGCAGGACATGCAAAATCTTGAACGCAGATTAGACATTTCTCTCCTTTACATAGGTTATTATCAATTCTGAATGATATTCCCTCAATGGCCGGTTCTCTTCTAGCAACTTCAAGCCTACAAATACTGTCAAGAAGAAGCACCTTCAGTCCATCTTTGATTATCGTAGAATGGAGGAGATCAACTAATTCTGGGATGTTGCTCGCATCGCTTCTTGCAAAGAAATCCGGCTCGATTGCTTTAACAATACCTTCAATCTTTACTCGATTAAGATTTGATTCTTGATGAATTGCACCTGGATGTGTCTGAAATCCTGTCATAGCAGTTGTTTCGTTATCAAGAATAACAAATGTAAGATTGGCCCCTTTGTGTTTTGCATTGATGAGACCTGGTATGCATGCATGAAAGAATGTGGAATCGCCGGCAACAGCTATCACCTTATCTTCATACCCGAATCTTGCCAGTTGACCAAGTCCTGAGGCAACACCAATCCCGGAACCCATTGCCTGCATCGTGGTCATAGCCCTATCATAGAATACTCCCAGTGAATAACATCCTATATCCCCTGCAACTACTAGTTTGTCTTTGACTCTCTTTCGGACTTTTCTTACAGCCCAGTAGAAATTACGATGAGTACAACCTGCACAGAAAGTAAGGAGTCGTGGAATCAGGATATCAGAATCTGTTTGTTCAATTTTGTTGAACTTGATTTTCTTCAATCTGGCAATAGCTTCTCGCATGATGTCAGTTGACATCTCTCCATATGCTGGAATTGCACCTGTTCTCTTTCCATGAAACTCGGGAATATTGTTCAATTCAATTGCAAGAGACCTTACCCTCTCTTCCACAAAGGGGTCGACCTCCTCGGAGAATAGAACTCGCTTAGCTCGAACCAATGCGGCTTTTACTATATTTTTGGGTAATGGATAGGTTGTTACAAGATTTAGAATATCACATTTCTCTGCTTCCAACAGGTGAATTGCTTCCTCAGAGTACCGTCGACTTATTCCGCTTGAAATAATCAAGACGTCTATATCCTTCTTAGTTGGAATAGTATTCCATAATGATTCTCCGAAAGTCTCTTTGATCTGCTCCATCTTTTTGAGTAGGTCTCTATGCTTCAAATGAGGTGTGGGAACATTGAACAGACCATCATCCAGTTGGACAGCACTCCAATTACGCTTCGGAATCGCGCTTTTTGTTACAAGCCCCCTAGAATGGCTAAGCCGAGTTGTACTACGAATGACTACGGGAACTTGATACTTCCGTGATAAATTCAAAGCATAGGGAACGATATCTTTTGCTTCTTGGTATGTTGAAGGTTCAAGTAGAGGAATCTGAGCGGCTTTGGCGTAGAATCGAGAATCTTGTTCATTACTTGAGCTATGACCTTTAGGGTCGTCACACACCACAATTACTAATCCCCCTGGTCCAGTTCCTGAAAGATTCAGATTAAGTAGAAAATCAGAAGATACATTCATTCCAAGTGATTTCATTGGGCAAATTGCTGGAACGCCAGCCCAACTTGCTCCTGCTGCTGTTTCCAATGCTACCTTCTCATTTACACTCCATTCAACATAGATGTCATAATCCTCTGCCAATTCGTGTAGAGTCGTTGCTATCTCTGTTGAAGGTGTCCCCGGATATGACGCACAGAAACCTATTCCTGCTTCAAGTGCTCCTCTAGCTATAGCTTCATTGCCGCTCATGATTATTTCGTGGTTAGTGTGAGTCATTATCTCATAACTCAACGACGCCTCAGAAAACACTTTCGAATTTGATATACCTTTCCAGAAAAGTGAAAAAGGGTAACTTCTACTGAGGGAAGGTATTACGATGTCTAATACACGAGAAAGCGAGTCCAAAACAGTGAAGAAAATCACTTCACTTCATGCGATATCCCATGACAAAGACGTAGATGGATTAAATTCAGCAGCAATTGTATGGAGATATGCGAAGTCCAAAGGTCTTGATTTCAGTGTCACTCTCACTGATTATGGGGGATTTGAGCAAGTATTCTCCAGTATTGCTTCTAGAAGAGATACACTCATTGTTGTATCTGATCTGGGAATTGATGATACTACAATCGATATAGTTGTGCCAAGTCTTTCTCGTGCAATCTCGCAGGGCTGTAAGATCGTATGGATAGATCATCACCAATGGTCTGAGCAGGCAATCAAAGCGATTCTTGCATTTCCTAACAAACCAGTATTGAGAATTAATCACGACTTTTGCGCTGCAGAAATTGTTCACAAAGTACTGATGCCTAGAGATGAGATATCTGCTGAACTTGCACAAATCGCTCATGATACAGACTTCAACATCAGGGAGAT
>CAZMBV010000100.1:0-9702 GCA_964564335.1 uncultured archaeon | reverse complement strand
GAAAGTCAAAGAATTCTCATCGCTATGGCTCTTATCTCAGGACCGTATATGGTGATTGCAGACGAACCGACATCAGCTTTGGATGTCACAATGCAACGTCAGATACTGAATGTTCTCAGGATGATTAAAGAAGAGTTCGATGTATCTCTTCTTCTGATCAGTCATGATGCAGGAGTAATTGCGGAACTCGCAGATATTGTTGCAATCATGTATTGTGGTAGGATTATGGAGTCAGGCCTTGCAGTTCAGATGTTTCACAATCCAAAGCATCCATACACCCAGGGGCTCATGTCATCATTTCCGACAATTGCGATGATGCAGATGAAAGCTGGAAAGAGACCTAGACTACGTGGTATTCCGGGTGATCCTCCAGATCTAGCTGATGTTCCGCCAGGTTGTTCCTTCCATCCACGATGTCAGTATGCAGAAGATATATGCAGAACTGTTGTGCCCATTAAAGATGAAATTGAAACAGATCACTTCATCCGATGTCATCGTTGGCAGGAAATTTCCGAAGAATAAGGTGTGGGCGTCAATTGCGCCCACGTAAGTTTCTAATTACCAAGTCTAGCCACAGAGGTAGTGTATTCAAACTCGATTTTTTTCTCGAAACGGACACACACACATTAGTTGCGATTGGTTTTCTCCCGGCTCAATAACATGATATGTATTGCGCTGATATATACATCTTGCGCAAAATAATCAATTCAATAAATGATTAATGCGAAAAACCAAAAACCCAGTAGATGTGCACATTTGTGCATGAAAAAAGAAATGGGAAGGGCTGAAGCCCAACTCAATCTATTTTACACCCATTGTTAGTGCCATCACTGCCTTCTGAACATGAAGACGAGCTTCAGCAACATCGTAGACAATGGACTTTGGACTATCACAGACCTCATCGGTTACCTCAGCGTTACGATCGACAGGACCACAATGAGTGAAGAATGCGTCATTGGTTTTTGACATCCATTCTTTGTTTGTAATCCAATCATCGTGCTTTGCAGCTTTTTCTATCTCAAGCTGTTTAGCAGCATCAACACCATGCTTATTCATATCATCGTAAAAGCTCGAGGTCATCCAATTTCGAGAGTATACAATATCAGCATCATTATAACCTTCTTCAAGGTCATGAACGATTTCGAAATTGCTGTCTGCAGCCGCGGCATTTTCTTCGCACCACTTAATCACTTGAGGGTCAAGGTCATAGCCTTTTGGATAAGCCAAGGTCACATCCGTGCCAAGTCGTGAGTTAATCAAAATACTTTCTTGAACACTGCACCACGAACGAACAAGTGCACCTTTGCCCCATACCTGGAGGAGTTTCTTACCCTTGAGATTTTTACCTGCATGTTGCCTGTAGCCCATGACATCAGCAAGTCCTTGGAATGGATGGAATTTGTCATGTGCCATACTGAGTATAGGTACTGATGCATTATCTGCGTACTGTCGAAGGATTTCGTCTCCTTGACCATAGTAATCTAATGCAGTTTCTAAGATTCGTATTCCAATACCAACAGCATATCTACTCATGACATGTGCAGCATCTTCAATAGTTTCTCCAGCAGATTTCGATGTCTTGAGCCGCATTGATTTTGGTTCAAGAAATTGTGCATGGCCTCCCAGTTCAGTTGCAGCTGCTTCAAAGGACTGTCTTGTACGGACAGAAGGATTGTAAAAGAACATGAAAAAAGTTCGTAATGCTAGACTATTATTCATAGGATGATCATAGCGATTTGCCTTCATTTCAAAAGCCAGATTTAGAGCTTTCTCTATTTCTTCGACACTCCAGTCTTGTGTTGTGATTAGGTCTCTTCCATAGAGGTTATTCATTATAGGTCACAAGCATATCGAGAGAGTCATATGAGATTTAGATGTATCGCCGTGTACGTATTCCCAGAACGAAACTGTTTTCAATACTCAGAAATGAAGCGATATAACCATGAAGATAGCAAAACCTGCCAAGGCGTATCGACAATTACTTGACGAATTCGATTTGGACCTTGGTTTGACTAGCAGTCAGGAATCTGCATTAGATAACGGTCAATCCATTCTACTTACTGATGAACAACTTGATTTCATTATAGATCAGATGGTTGTTCTTGATGGAATAGATGAGTTTCTAGTGAAGTTCTCTCAGTCTGTCATTCCCCTTTCTCTATCATTGTTTGTTATTAATGACAGACTCTGGGAAATGATGAAACGAAAATCCCATGAACCTGAAAAAATGCTAGCTATGTCCACAATACCACTTTGCGCATGGGATAAAAAATCAGAAAAAACCAGCAATATAAAAGCTGTTAAGAGATGGCCTATCCATCCTAACAATCTCAGTTTATCTCTGGATAAGACTCCATCTATTAAAATCGGGGGTGAAGGTGGGGACTTTTCCGGTTTCATTGAACAAAGCCAACTTATCGCGAGAAAATTTGGAATGCCTGAAAGTAGGAAAACCGTGCCAAATTATATCTTTGAAAAACTTGACATAGAAATTGTACTCAAGGATGCAATAATAGAAACCTATCCTCAACCAAGAGATGATCTAGATTATGATTTCTCCGATCATGCAAGAGTGTATTACGAGCATGGAGTAGCTTTCTCTCTTCCAGGAGAATATGTCACATTAAAAGTGGGCAAAAGAAAGCCTACTAAGATGCTTGGCGACGTTTACTTCTTGCTAGGAACAAGGGTCGATGAAAACGATCAACCATATGAAGGTCTGAAAGTGGACCTGTGGTTGCAAGCTCTTCAGAGAAGATTAGGATAGGTGAATACCAATGTACATGACTATTGGCTTCATCCTTATGAGTATACTCTCATTCTTTCTGGCATTTGTATGGTATAGAAAATTGCATGCAGTAAATTGTTTCATAGAACCATTAAGTGAACGATTGGGTGAACCAGATACATCTGGGAAAAAACATTACACAAACTGTGACTCTCATAAATGGGTTATGAAGAATATCGTGTACGGAAGTTACTTGGAGAAGTCAGAAGGTTTCCGCAACTTCATGATGAATAGAACGGTGACAGGCACTATATTGCTTAGTATATTTCTTGGCCTCATTCCTGTTATTATTGTATATATTCTATTTCAAAGTTACAACATGATTGGTACATCTCTAGTCTTATTCATTCTCTCTGTTTTTGTAATAAGAGGCCCTGGTCAATTAGAGGTTTCAAATCTCCTCCTTAAATGGCAGATAGAACAGGATATTGACTCATTTAAAATGGGAGACCTTGCATATGCCAGAGTTTCACAAAGAGCAATCAGAAATTGGGTAAGAAATCTCATTCTAATTGGGACTATTACAATGGTTGCAGCACCTTGGGGTGAAGAGATACCAATAATTGTAGCATATATTTTTGCATCATTCCTGGGTATCGCTTATACCTATATGTTCCAACCACTTGCCATAATTTCAATGCCACTTGCATTAATGGTATTCTTCATCATTGGGCCAATAATACTCATACTTGCTGGACTATCATTTAGATCAATGCGTAACAAAATCGTAAAGGATGAAGGTATGAGATTGTAGATTATATTACAATGAACAGTGATATGATTGCGATAATTGCTGCAAAAGTAAAGAGAAAAATTCCAGTAAAAATCAGTTGCCTACCTATTATTGCCATCTTCCAACTAGTTTTGGGAGAACCATCTTCTTTGTATCGGTCCTCGTCTTTCAATGGTTGTCTGCTCATCAAACAAGCTCCTAAAATAAGAAAGATTCCCATCTCCAGAAATGCACCGCCTCCGGCAATGGCGCCAGTCATTGGTGTTACGAGAACTATAGTCGCGATAAATCCGATTAGGAGGTTTGTAATCATGAAGCCAGTTCCAATAATCATTCCACGTTCAAAGTCCTTTTCCCACAAAAACCATGCAGCTCCTAGAAGATCAATCCGATAGTTATTCCAATCAGGAGCATGGCAACTGCAAGGAGAACCAGTGGTAAAAATATTGTTTGTAGTGCAGCAACAAATATGGCAACGATATCTTTAGCATCAAGATCTGGGTGTGATGATTGGTCATGGTCGCCATAATCTCGCCAATCATATTCCTTTGTGTCGGTCGACTCTATCTGGGCTTCATCGTCTTCGAATGACATTTTTTTTTACTCCTTCAAAACAAGGTGTGGGAGCGTACCCTAAAAAATTCTTAGAAGTACGCTCATACCATGTACAACGTTCTATACTTCTGTACTGTATTTAGTTTCTTGACTAAGTTCCTGCTTGTAAGTGAGATCCAAATCACCCGCATAATGACATGCTACGAGGTGTCCATCGCCCATATCACGAAGCTCGGGAACTTCATCCTGGCACTTCTCAGTTGCATAGCGACATCTAGGATGGAACCTGCAACCACTTGGAGGATTGATTGGACTCGGAACTTCACCAGCTAGGATTTCTGCACGACCTCTAAGAGCTGGGTCAGGTACCGGTACTGCTGAAACCAACGCCGCAGAGTAGGGATGCATAGCGTTCTGGAAAATATCTTTGGGTGTCATTTCAACAATCTTACCAAGATACATGACTGCAACTCTATCGCTCATATGCTTGACAACGCTAAGATTGTGGCTAATGAACAAATACGTCAGGTCGAACTCGTTTTGAAGATCCTTCATCAAGTTCAAAGTCTGAGCTTGTACAGACACATCTGTGCTGGAGGTTGGTTCATCCATTACGATGAACTTTGGTCTCAATGCCAAAGCTCTGGCAATACAGATTCTTTGTCTCTGACCGCCTGAGAATTCGTGGGGGAATCTGTTAAGATGATCTTCATTCAGACCGACCTTCTCCAATATTTCGAGTACCATGTTTCTGAGACGATGACCGCGAGCAATGCCATTGACAAGCAAAGGCTCACCAACTGCATTCTTAATGGTCAAACGGGGGTCTAGTGAAGCCATAGGATCTTGGAAGACGATACTCATTTCACGCCGAAGACCTTTCAACTCACCTCTCCCCATTTTCGCAATATCGCGACCATCAAAGAGGATCTCGCCAGCAGATGGTTCTAGTAATCTAAGGAGAGTACGACCAGTTGTTGTTTTACCACATCCTGATTCACCAACAAGGCCTAGGGTCTCACCTTGGTAAATGTCAAAGGATATGTCATCAACTGCTCGAACATAGCCTAGAACTTTTCTAAATACTCCACCCGAAAGTGGGAAGAACTTCTTGAGGTTCTTGACTTGAATAAGGGAATCTCCATGTTCGCCATATGACATCTTATTTCTTCCTCCCTGATAGTGAACCCTGTGGATGCCAACATTCTATCCAGTGACCAGGTTTGATCTCCTCGCGTGGAGGTCTCTCGTTCGAGCACTGTTGAGTAGCAAATTGGCATCGTGGATGGAATCGACAACCTGATGGTGGACTAATGAGATTAGGCACTGTACCCTTAATCTGAGTCAACTTTTCAACCTTCACAGTAATCTTTGGAATTGCTTCTAAAAGTCCTGAGGTATAAGGATGAATCGGATCAGAAAAGAGCTCATCAGTGTTTGTGTACTCAACGACAACACCAGCATACATCACTGCAACTTGGGTGCAAGTTTCAGCAACAACACCTAAGTCGTGTGTTATGATGATGATTGAAGCATCAAGTTCAGATTTCAAATCATTCAGAAGCCCAAGAACTTGTGCTTGGACAGTTACATCCAAAGCCGTTGTAGCCTCATCAGCAATCAGGATTTGTGGATTACAGGATAGCGACATTGCAATGAGCGCTCTCTGTCTCATTCCACCTGACAGCTCGTGAGGGTATTGGTTTGCAATCTCAGCTGCGGAAGGCATCCGTACAAGATTCAACATCTCGATGGCTTTCTTCTTTGCGGCTTTGCGGGCTTCTGAGTCAGAGGGTTTTGGAGGATTATCAAGCTGTTTACTCAGTTCATCAAGCCGTTGCTGAATGGAATCAAGAGTTTCACCCTCAGCATGCCTTAATGCATCCTCCAATTGAGCAATCTTGTCCTGCAGAATTTCCAATGAGAGATCTTGGTGTAGATTGATTACCTCTGATATTTGATCGCCAATCCTGAACACTGGATTCGGGTAAGTTGCGGGATCTTGAAACACGATGGCAATCTTGTTTCCACGGATTTTACGCATTTCATCCTCTGAGATTTTGAGAAGATCTTTAGCGACATCCTCACCATCTTCCTTTTCATCAAGGAAGAGGATTTCACCCGCCTCAATCTTTCCAGGTGAATCAACTAAGCGCATAATTGATTTTGCAGTGACACTTTTACCACAGCCTGTTTCACCGACAAGCGCAAGAGTATCACCACGCTTCAATGTGAATGTAATACCATCCAAAGCTTTGACTACACCCTCATAGGTGTAGAAATTAGTCTTTAGACCTTTTACATCTAGCACGACATCGGGATCCATGTGTATTTCTGATGACACTTCATCAGCATTAGTCGGTTCATCAACTGTCATACTTTAGCGCCTCCTTAGTTTAGGATCTAATATATCACGCACTCCATCGCCAACTAAATTGAACGAAAGCGCACATAGTAGAATCGCCATACCAGGGTAGAACGTCACCCAATAATCCATGAAGTGGGTCTGACCTTGGGAAATCATTAATCCCCATTCCGCCGTTCCCGCTTCTGCTCCAAAACCAATGAAACTAAGACCTGCAGCAGTAAGAAGAACACCACCCATGTCAAGTGTTGCTTGAACAATGACTGGCTGGATTGTATTCGGAAGAATGTGGAATACCAGAATTCTCATATCGGAAGCACCCACGGAACGGGCAGCTTCAACGTAGAGTTTCTCTCTTTCAATCAGGACCTGACCTCTAACAAGCCGAGCATATGTCGGCCACCATACAAGCATTAGCGCTATACTGATGTTGTCAAGGTTTCGCTGACCAAGTGCGGCTACAATTGCCATAGCCAAAATTAGACCAGGGAATGCAAAGAACACGTCAGTGATTCTCATCACAACCTCATCTAATGCACCACCAAAGTAACCTGCACTTGCACCAATGAAGGAACCCATAATGAGAGCTACTGCTACAACTGTAACAGCAATTTTGAGATCTATTTGTGTAGCCCAGATGACCATGCTGAATACATCACCACCATTCTGGTCAGTTCCCCACAAGTGTTCAGCACTTGGAGGACGAAGAGTTTGAGACCAGTTTCTCTCAGTAGGACCATATGGTGTGATAAACGGAGCGAAAAAGACCATGAATACATAGGCTGCAATAATTATGACTCCTGCAACCACTAATGGGCTTCTACGAATCAAGTACAGAGAGTATTTCGTTTCTTTTGACCTCGGACCCATATCTTCCTTGAATATCTCCCACCAATGTTCCTTAATTACTGGAACGAAGAGTAGACAAATCATTACAATGTTGGCGATACTTATGAAAGGCACAAGTCCACCTGCAAGAATTGCTAGCCCTGCCATGATGAGATTTCCATAGATGACCCATGGAAATGACCAGGATTCAAAGGTGCGAACCGCTAGAGCGACCCGGATTAACAAGTAGCCTACTATTACCATTGGGAGAAATATTATTATCATGACTCCAAGAAAAGTAACAAGAGCTACGGTTTCAGCGGCATAGAGATTGTAGGAGGCTAGCAAAGCACTTATTCCTCCACCGATACCAATGAGAGCTACAACAAACTGCATGATTGCGAATATGTTTAGTGCTATGGGAGTTTCTTCAACGACGGTTTGTCCTGAAACCGCGGTACCCCAAGTATCTGTTTCTGTCATTTATTTTAACCTCCTATCCATACCTGATTCTAGGATCTAAAGTCCCATATACCAAATCAACAATCAGATTAGCACCAACGAAAATGAAAGCCACTATTAGTGTAAATGCATTGATACTAGGAATATCTGATGTCAATATGGCACGTGTTGACCATCGGCCGAGCCCAGGCCAACTGAAGATTGATTCTGTAAGCACAGCCCCTGTCATCAGACCTCCGAAAGCAAGTCCGATGACGGTCACAGTGGGAATCATAGCGTTCCTCAGAGCATGTTTATAAATTACAACTCTTTCACGAAGACCTTTGCTACGGGCTAATGTGATATAATCTTCTTTTAAGACCTCTAGCATACTTGAACGCATCATCCTAGTAATAATTGCCAAGGTTAGGTATCCTAACGCAAATCCTGGAAGTACTAAATGTACGAGCGCGTCAAAGAACAGGATGAAGTTACCTGTCGCTATTGAATCTATTAATAAGAAATTCGTAATCGGAGTATAGGATATATACTCGTACGAATACCGTCCGCCTTCAGGTAGAAAAGGCAAGCCCCAAGTAAAGAATTGGTAGAAGAAAACATACTTGAGAATAAGCGCAAACCAAAATATGGGCATACTTACGCCTGCCAGTGCTACGACTCTCGTAATATGGTCTGCAATCTTGTCTTTTTTCGTTGCGGATATTATGCCAAGTGGGATGCCAACAATTACTGCAAAAATCATTGCAACTAAAGCAAGCTCGATGGTTGCAGGAAGCTTTACAGCGATTGCCGAAGTGACATCCATCCTTGCAGTTCGTGAATATCCCCAATTACCACTAATCAGATCTCGTAAGTAATAGAAGAACTGAATGTATAAAGGTTGATTAAGACCGTGCTCAGCTCTGATCCCAGGAATAGCTTCGGGTCGTGTTCTCTCAGTTGTATATAGTGTAATCGGATCACCGACCACATATGAAAGAACGAACGTTATAGCTAGAACCCCTATAATTACTGGAATGGCCAGCAATAGCCTTCTAATGATATAGTCTCTCAATTTCATGGTGGGTTTACCACCCCGCGGTACATGAGCCTAGTCAGGCCAACCTGCTGTTGCAGTGAGATGGCCCAGTTTGAATGCTGATTATAAGCCTTTAGTTCATGGAATAAGCATTCATCATTTCCTAGAATTTCGTTAATAACTTACTATTGGTCTGAGCAAAAACGAACGAAAACTCAAAAGAAAGAGGAAGACCCTATCACAATCGATAGGGCCACATATTAGAAAATCAATTACATGAATACATGCTCAAAAAAGTATCCCTTTGGATGATCACATGCAGGACATTTCTCAGGTGGGTGATCTCCTTCATGGATGTAACCACAGTTGGCGCATCGCCACTTGGTTTTCTCTTTCTTCTTGAGGATGGTTCCATCTGCAACCTGATTGGCAAGAGTTTCATATCTCTCGTGATGCCATGTTTCAGCCTTTGCAATCATTCTCCATACATGTGCAATGGTGCTGAATCCTTCCTTCTCAGCAATATCTGCATATCCTGGATACATACTTGAAAACTCGAATTTTTCACCTGCTGCCGCTGAACGTAAGTTTTCTTCAGTTGTTCCTATATGTCCAGTAGGAAAGTTCCACTCTACCTTCACTTCTGGAGTGCAGTCTCCTTGGTCCATAAACTTGAAGAATCGGGAAGCATGCTCAAACTCTTGACTCGCGGTTTCCTCGTACACAGATGCTATGTATTCGAAACCATCTTTCTTAGCTGCTTTTGCAAATCTTTGATACCTATTTCGAGCCTGAGATTCTCCAGCAAAAGACGTTAAGAGATTTTTTTCTGTTTCTGTTCCTTTTAACTTCATTTTATCATCTCTCTCTCAATGGAGTATATTCTCCATTCAAGTTTCTCAAACATGAGAATAATCAAACCATGATTTTCAAGTTAATAAGCGTGCTCTTAG
>CAZMBV010000099.1:0-9763 GCA_964564335.1 uncultured archaeon | reverse complement strand
AATTACAAATGACAGAGAAACTACTTTTTCCTTCTGAAGAATGGATAGAGAAATACGTTATAGCTCTAAATAACAATCCAAGGTACGAGGACGCAGCCAAGACTTGGGAAGGCGATTTCGTATTCCAGATTGATGCAGATGGCGAAACCATCCCTGAAGATGTTAGGTTTTACATAGACCTCTGGCACGGCAAGTGTAGGTCTGCAAAAATGGCAGGACCAAAAGATACCGCAGAGTTTGTCTATTCAGGCCCTTTGAAGAATTGGAAATTACTCTTTGAAGGCAAAATAGATCCTATCAAAGGTATCATGGCTCGAAAATTCAAGTTAGAGGGTGACATGGGAAAAGTGATGCGCTATACCAAGGCAGCACTTGAGCTCGTCGCGACCACTAGAGAGATTCCTATCAAGTATCTAGATGAATAAGTTAACATTACGAATCTGCTCCATCGGAGGGGAAAGGAGTGAAAATGAGGAAGAAGGAAAAGAAAAGACCTGGACCAGGATGTGCAGTTTGGGAAATCACATTAGCCTGCAATTTGAACTGTATCCATTGTGGTTCTGCAGCAGGTAAGAAACGTCCCGATGAGCTCTCTGCTGATGAAGCACTAGATCTATGTCAGGCACTGAAAGAGATAGATTGTATGGGTGTTGCTCTAATGGGAGGAGAGCCTCTTCTTCGACCTGATTGGGTAGATATCTCAGAGCGGGTTCATGAACTTGGAATGGAACTCTCCATAATTACGAATGGGTGGCTAGGACAGAATGATAAAGTCACACAACAGATTGAGGATATATCGCCTGAATGTATCACAGTAAGCTTGGATGGAGGAGAAGCTGCAATCCACGATATGATTAGGGGAGTGGATGGATCATTCAAGAGAGCAACAGAGGCACTAAAGCGGTATGCATCTCTTGGACTTCCTACAACTGCAATTACAACAGTCCATAAACTGAATCTCAATCAGCTTGTAAAGATTCGTGATTTCTTGAGAGGCCTGGATGGTGTTGCATGGCAAATCCAAATGGCCACACCATTTGGGAGATTGGAGCGTAAACATGTCCTCTCTCCAGAAGAGTACTATTCTGTTGCGATGTTCATCGCATCCACAAGCAAGCTATACGGCAAAGAGGTCTTTGTAGCAGGTGCTCACGACATGGGATATTTCTCAGACATTCTTCCCGAACTTCAAGTCAAGGATTGGTTGGGATGTCAAGCAGGTATTTCTGTTCTTGGTATACAGAGTAATGGGAACATTCTGGGATGTCTAGCTCTTGGAGATGACTTCATCGAAGGAAATGTTAGAGAACGTTCTTTGCAGGAAATCTGGTATGACGATTCATCCTTTGCTTTTTCACGACACTATAAAAAAGAGGATGTGAAAGCACATTGTAGAACATGCGTTTTCAAGGAAAGGTGTGGAGGAGGTTGCTCTGCAGTGTCATATAGCATAACTGGATATCTTCATCAAGACCCTTATTGTCTTCGGCACATTGAGAAATCCATGAAATAACAAATATCTTGTTCAAAGAGTTTATTGGCATTCTTGAGTATATCTTCTATGGGTATATTGTATGGCGTGGAGTGGTTATGGATCTGCAATCTTCATTTTTAGATGTATCAAGAGTTATCTCCCATTACGATTGCAGAAGGTGGTTGAAAAGGAACTATACTCTGATTCTCTCACAAATTCACAAATGGAATCAATCTTGGGCTTAGGAGAAAAGGTTGGTCTAAATAAGAGTGAGATTTTTGCCGCAGTCCCAAGTGGCATGAACCCAGCAGGATTCGGAGAAAGAAGAAGAATGACACTGTTCTCAGCTATAGTAAGTATCGTCATCATTATTCTTGGTAGTTTTCTAATTATGGTTTTAACAGGGAACTATCCACCTGAACCTGTCTACACATATACGCCAGGCACACGTTATGGCAGCATTAGTCCAGACGACTTCAACTAGTGCATAACTTCTGTGTTCATATCATTTATCTGGAAACAGACACATAACAACAGGGGTGTATAGGATTGGAAAGGACAGATATTCGTATATTATTGCCAACTCTAAAGATTGTGAAAGCATATCTACCTCGGAAAATATTCTCTCAGATTGAACGTGTTTTTGGAAAACCAAATCCAACAAGAGAGCAATTACGTGAAATCACTCAGCTTGGAGAATCAGTTGGTCTTATGAAGAACGAGATAATCGCTGCAATTGATGCACCTCTGGCAAATCAAGGAATTACATCTAAAGAACGGTTATCGTTATTCATCTCATTGATAGCAGTTTCAGTTGTTTTTGTTATTAGTGTGCTACTCCAATGGCTTGCTGTTGACTCCGAATCCGTTCCGATTCCAACACCAACATACATACCTGGGTCGCTCTATGGAAGTATTCAACCTCAAGATTTTCGATTCAGAAGTGCACCCTGTCACTAGTATTAGTGCATGAAACTAAATTCAAATTCATGATTACTTTTTTCACAGTATTTATCTGCAAAGAGAGGTATAATCAATATAGGTGTGTAACATTGGAACGGATTTACTTTCGTATTTTGTGGCCGAAGATAAGAATCATTAAACCGTATATACCGCGGAGTATATTCGCAAAATTAGAGCTTGTTACTAGAAAGCCAAGTCCTACAAAAGTGCAATTAGATAAGATTTCCAAACTCGGAGAATCTGTCGGGCTTCAAAGAAATGAGATTATAGCAGCAGTTGACGCACCAATTGCTAATCAAGGAATTACAGGCGAAGGTCGATCATCAATATTCATCCCATTGATACTAGTTTCAATTCTCGCAGTTGTTTCTGCCTTGCTGATATGGGCTGCTGTTGATCCCGATTCATTCCCATTTCATGTATATACACCAGGAACGTTCTATGGAACTATTCGACCTCAAGATTTTTCGAGTCATAGTCATTCTCCACTAATACCATAGGTGGACTTCAGTGAAACTCAACATCGGGTGTGGTTTCGAATATAAGAAAGGGTATGTGAATGTTGATGCGTACAACAACACTGTAGCAGACCATATGATGTCTGCAACTCATCTTGAATTTGACAATCAGTCATTTTCGCATGTTGAATGTATTCAAGTTATGGAACATCTCGGTGCTGCGAAGAGCATCTACGCTTTGAGTGAGATCTATAGGGTGTTGCAGCCAGGAGGTTCTTTTCTTCTTGTAACTCCAGACCTGGTAAGTTCATTCAAATCTTTCATTAAGGGAGATGAGAACAATCGAAAATTAATCATGAATTGGATCTACGGGCTTGATACGCCAGGGATGTCTCACAAATACGGATTCCCAAAAGAGCTCTTAGAACGGATGTTGCATAGAGCAGGATTCATTGATGTTGAGATAAAAGAACTAAAGCCAAAATCGGTTCACCCCTCCCTTCGAGCTACGTGTAAAAAAGAAGATTCGAAAATTCATCAAACTATCAGCCAGTTCAGAAGAGCTCTTGTAGAAGATAAGAAAGTGAATTTGGATGATCAAGTAGAAGTTATTGAGAAAGAATCACTGATTCAAGAGTTAGTTCAATTGTTTATGAAGGCTGAAGATACACTTGATGATAGATATTTGAAAGCAATCGTTGAATCTTCAGCTGTATGTTCTCCGAAGGTTGGTAATGTTTTCCTTGCGTCTAGCAGAGATGCAGGAATTGTTTTTTCTAGCGAATCTAATAGATTTATTGAGATACTAGAAACACTCGATTCTGTAGGTTTTATTGATGTGTTAACGGATCTTTTCTGCAAGATGCCAATCAAGCCAGGATTCCAAAGTGAAACATTCGATTCCGTGATTAAACTAGGAAAGCAGTTAGTCAGAAAATTCATTTCGGACGACCAGAGTGCAATTAAGGAAATCAGGAATAATGCATTAAAAACAAATGAAAAAGGGTACACTGATTATTTTTCAAAGATTGGACTCGAACTCATTTCAAATAGGAAAATTGCTTTTGGCTTGAAAGCATTCGGACTAGGTAATCTTGATGATGCAATCAATCTACTTCAAGAGGGAGTTCGATTGAATCGGGACTCGGTTATCGCCTTCTGGAACTTGGCGCGATTATCAGTTTTGAAACAAAATTCTGCAAAGATTGAGCAATATTATTCTGCTGTGAGGAATCTCCTCATGCTCAAACATCCTACAAACTATAGAAACCATGTAAGGATTCTAGACCAAGAAAGAAAGTTTGCAGATGAAGGAACAGAGAAAATGTACTCTAGACCATTACATACCTACTGAACGCTGGTGAATAGAAACTTATATCGTAGCAGGTGAATTAGAGAAGCTATGACTCGCATTCACACTGAACTCAGTGATATAGTAGGAATTGAACATCCCATATTCCAGGGAGGTATGGGACCTTACAAGACGGAATCACTGGCAATTGCAGTTTCAAATGCAGGTGCTCTTGGAGTAATCAGCAGTATTGGTATGGCAGCAACATTACTTCCAGACGCTGCACCAGTTGATGCGCTTCGGTTATTCGGTACAGATCCACCTCCAGTAATTCTACGAAAATCAATAGAAGCAGTCAGTAAGAACACAAGAACTTCTGATGGTGTGTTTGGAGTTAATATTCCTGTAGCATCAGAGTTCATTCTTGCTTCTGATATGTTTATGAACGCAACAGTGGAAGCGTGTGAAGAGGATTCAGATATTGAGCGGTCTCTGAGGGTAATTATCACCTCAGCGGGTAATCCAAAACCTTGGGCAGTCATAAAGGACCGCGGATTTGTGTGGGTGCATGTAGTGCCATCAGTCTATCACGCAAAGAAGGCAGAGGCAGCTGGTGCTGATATTATCGTCGCATCGGGCCATGAAGGAGGAGCACATGTCAGTTGGGACCCCGTCCACTCAATGGTACTTATTCCAGCAGTCGCAAAAGCGGTGAATGTTCCAGTTGTGGGTGCAGGTGGGTTTTGTGATGGAGCAGGTCTTGCTGCAGCACTCTGCTTGGGAGCAGATGGGATTCAAATGGGAACGCGATTGATTGCGACGAAGGAAAGCGATTTTGAACCAATGTGGAAACAAGCAATCATTGAGAGAGAAGAAAGGAACACTCTCGTTGGGAGAGGTCTCTTTGGACCGATGAGATTCCTGAGAAATACCAGAGCAGAAGATATCGTGAAGCAAACACTGGAGGATATACCAAACTTCTTCCTTGGTGAACCTCTTGACTCGAATGAAAAGATTCTGGAACTTGAGAGAACTGGTTTTGATGATCTGATAGATGGGAAGGCTGATACCGCGTTGATGTTTGGTGGAGAGGTGGTTGGCAGGATTGAGAATCTTCCAACAACAGCGGACCTTATTGAGAAGATAATAAGGGAAGCCTCTGAGGTGCTGCAAACGCTTCCTAAGAATGTCATGAGTTAATCAGAGAATACATTTCCTATGGTTGATTTTCTTCTTCAAATTGCACCTGTAACTGAAACAGTAGTTGAGATTCTGAAAACAATCCATGAAGATGATCTTAGCAGTTGAAATCGATATGGCAGAGCAAATAAGAGGGAGAAGTGCAATCCCTAAGGTGTATCGACTAGTGATTAGGAGTAATAGATATGGTATGGTGGTTTGCAATACCGAAGATTGTGTTTGGTGACGATGCCTTACTTGAACTTGAAACGATAAAGGGAAAGAAGGCTCTGATTATAACTGATAAGGTCATCAATGAATTAGGACTCGCTGAGAAGGTTTCCAACCTCCTGTGTGATCGACAATGGGAAACAGCAATATGGGATGGAGTCGAGTCAGACCCAAAAGTATCAACTGTGAAAGAAGCTGCACGAGCGTTGACACGGATTGGTGCAGATTGGATCATTGCTGTTGGCGGTGGAAGTGTGATTGATACTGCCAAGGCAGCATGGGTTCTTTATGAGAAGCCTGATGTTCAGCTAGATGCATTAACTCCTTTTGATGAATTAGGTCTCAGGGTGAAGGCGAAACTAATCTGTATTCCAACCACTGCGGGAACCGGATCTGAAGCAACGAAAGCAATTGTAATTCGCGATGATGAAACAGGAAGAAAATTTGCAACAATCAATCCCGAGCTGACACCCGATATAGCCATTTTAGACCCAGAATTTGTAAAAGGACTACCAAAAGAATTGACTGCATATACGGGAATGGATGCACTCACGCATGCTATCGAGGGATATGTATCAGTATGGAAGAATGATTTCTCTGATGGGAGTTCGTTACAGGCGGTGAAGATGATATTTGAATGGCTCCCTAAATCGTTAGAGGACCTATCTGATCTCGAGGCAAGAGAGAAAATGCTTGTTGCTGCTTGCCTTGCAGGGATGTCTTTTGGTAACTCGCAAGCAGCACTTGCCCATTCATTGGGGCACAGCATGGGCTCAGTTCTTCGTACTCATCATGGTCTTTCTGTGGGGATGGCACTACCCTACACTATCGAGTTCAATTGTACTGATAGTGAAGACGCAGCAGCACAATATTCTGAATTAGCACTACTTCTTGCAATTAATGAGAAAGATAACATAAAGACCTCAATGAAGTTTGCAGCAGCTATCAGGGAACTAATGGCGAAGATTGGAAGTCCTGCCAGTTTCAAAGAAGCAGGTGTTAGCAAGAAGGACTTTGATAACGGGTTAGATAAACTCGTGGAATTTGCTATGATGGATTCCAGTCTAACAATGAATCCACGAAATACAGATAGTCATGAGATTCGTAAACTCTACGAGTATATGTTTGATGGAAAAATTGTAGATTTCTGAGGGATATTAGAAATGAATGGGTATCGAGGAAAGATTCTCAAAATCAATCTGACAACTGGTGCATCATCCGTTGAATCCCTGGATGAAAACTTACTGAAGCAGTTCATAGGGGGAGCAGGTCTAGGCGCTCGACTTCTTTATGAAATGGTTGATGAGAATACGAATCCATTGGGTCCCGAAAACCCCCTGATGTTCCTGACTGGACCGTTCACAGGAACGTTTGTCCCCACAAGCGGAAAGGCAACTTTCGTTTCAAAATCACCGAAGACGGGGTTATTTGGTTATAGTACGGTGGGAGGCCATCTTGGAGCGGACCTGAAATTTGCGGGGTATGATGGCATCATCATTACAGGAGCTTCCGAAAAACCAAGTTACTTACTAGTTGAAGACTCAGACGTTGAGATTAGAAATGCATCTCATCTATGGACAAAAGATACTGAGGAAACGTGGGAGATTCTAAAGGAAGAAACAGGTCACAGAAATGCGGGGATTGCCCGTATCGGGATAGCTGGGGAGAATCTAGTAAAATATGCAAGTATCCTTGTTGACCACTATCGAGCTGCTGGTAGAACGGGGCAAGGTGCAGTCATGGGTTCAAAGAAACTCAAAGCGATTTTAATTCAGGGTTCAAATAGAAAGATTCCAGTAGCCAATAGTACAGAACTACGAAAAACTGCTTCGGAACTCAATGAAGCTTTCAGGGAGGACCCTACATTTCGAATGTATTCAGATCTTGGTACAGCAGGATATACCGACATGGCTAGTATGATGTATGGTTCATTCCCCGCGGCATACTATACAGTCGGTGAATTTGACACGTACAATCTTAGTGGCACCAGTGTAAAAGAAACCATCCTTGTTGGTAAGAGCGCTTGTTACCGATGCCCAATAGGTTGTGGGAGAGTAGTTGAGATTCCAGAGGGCAAATACAAGATGGGCAAATTTGCAGGACCTGAGCTTGAGGTGACAGGTACTCTCGGATCACTGATCCTCAATAATGACGTCGAATCGGTGGCTTATGCAAACAAGATAGTCGATCTTCTGGGATTTGATACGATATCAGGAGGAAACGTGATTGCTTTTGCTTACTACCTCTTTAAAGAAGGGAAGATAACTGCGGACGATATAGACGGTATAACTCCCGAGTGGGGTGAAGTCGATTCAGCCATAGCTCTTGCAGAAAAGATAGCCAAGAGGGAAGGAATTGGCGACATCATGGCGGAGGGATCTTTTGAATTCGGAGAGAAGTTCGGATGTGGAGATTTGGCAGTCCAGGTAAATGGAATGGAGTTTCCACAACATGACCCTAGAGGATTTTCGGGACTAGCTGTTGGATATGCAACCTCACCTCGAGGAGCATGTCACATGAGTGCGGATATGTACAATGTGCAAATGGGGCAACCAAACGATGCGTTTGATATCGAGAGCAAGGACAGGTTTCTCAACGAAGCAGACATTGTTGCTAAACAGCAGAATTTCAGAGCTCTAACTAATTCTGTTGTGATGTGTAACTTCTATCCTCTGAACGGAGATGAATTAGCGAAATTTATGAATCAGGTCACAGGTTGGAACATATCTGTGGAAGAGATTGTTACTACTGGAGAAAGAATCTTCACTATGATGCGTCTTCTCAACCTCAAACTTGGATATAATACAGCAAACGAGAAGTTACCTCTTCTCATTTCGAAACCTCTCGAAGGACCAACAGAAGGTCATGTTCCAGATATTGAAGAACAGCTAACAACGTGGTATGAATTCAGAGGATGGGACAGAAAGAGTGGGAAACCACCAGCAGAAAAGCTAAAAGCTCTCGGACTTGATGGTTTCATATAATACTAAAGGTTCGAGTTTGGAATCTCTTCCACGATTGAAACAAGGAGATTGTAGATATCTCGAACTGTAGAAATTTTGACCCTTTCATCAGGAGTATGTTCATTCTCTTCAGTCGGCCCGATTGCCACCATTTGCATTCCTGGAAATTTTGCACCAATAATTCCACACTCCAAACCAGCATGGATTGCAGATATTTTAAGATCCTCCTCAACAAATTTCTCATATTGGGAACGAATGAAGGAGGTGAAGGGACTACTTGGCTCTGGTTTCCAACCGGGATAGGGAGATTCTAGGATGACTTCCCATCCTGATAATTGCCCTATAGTGGATAGTTTTTTTCTGAATTCTTCAAGTTCTGCATCAACACTACTTCGAGTGCTCAAGAGAACCTTGATTGTGGAATCCTTTGTTTCGACAACAGCTACATTATTGGAAGTTTCAACGAGACCATCAATGGCAGGCGAAAAAGCAACGGGGCCCTGATGAAGGAGATTGATCGACGCGATTATCTTCTTTGACTCCTCAAGAGAGATTGCAGGTTCTGGAGAGGATTTCTTCCAGTTTATCTGAATATCAGGTTCAAGTTCTTTGAAATACGCAAGAATTTCATCTCGACTTTTCTCTAAAAGCTCATTTGTTCGGGATGATTTTCCAGCTTCGACTGCAAATGTTACCGTAGCTTCACGAGTAATTGCATTATGCTTGCTTCCTCCATTCCATTTGCATAGATGAACATTCATCTCATCTACAATGGATGTGAGGGATCTTGCGACAAGCTTGTTTGCATTTGCTCGATGTTTGTGTATGTCAACACCGGAATGGCCACCAAGGAGACCTGTTACAACCAATTCATAGAATGTTGCTTCACCAGTAACATCGGTGAACTGCAATGTCTTCTTGAATGTCGTGTCGCCACCACCCGCAGAACCAATTGTTATAGTTCCGAGGCCTCCAGAGTCAATATTTACTAATAATCTACTCTCAATGGCAAGTTTCTGCGTGTCAAGTGCAAAAGCTCCAGTTAAACCGGTCTCTTCATCAACTGTAATGAGGAGTTCTAATGGACCATTTTTTAGATTTGGATCTAGTAAGACTGCAAGTGCTATAGATGTCCCAACTCCATTGTCGCCCCCGAGAGTCGTACCATCTGCGTCAACCCATTCACCATTATCTTGGATTCGAA
>CAZMBV010000098.1:0-9864 GCA_964564335.1 uncultured archaeon | reverse complement strand
TTTGCATTAGAAATGAATATTCTAGGACCTATTGAGGTTACAAGGGGTTGCCCTTTCCAATGTAAATTTTGCAGTACACCGTTTCTCACAGGAGGAAGAGTGAGGCATCGATCGATTGAATCTATAACGAGCTGGTTGAAACTTGCTGTTGAAAAGAGAGGGTTTGAGCGAACATGGTTTCTATCACCTAATGCATTATGCTATGGTGGACACGGGCGAAGGGCTGAGCCTGAAAAATTAGAGGCGTTGTTGAAATCAGCCACAAAAGTAGATGGCCTTGATGAGGTGTTCTTTGGTTCATTTCCTTCTGAAGTTAGACCGGAATTTGTCACCCATTCGATTCTTGAGATGCTCAGGAGCTATGTGGCAAATGATACACTCCAAATTGGTCTTCAATCAAGCAGTGAGCGTGTTTTGAAACTAGCAAATCGTCATCATACAGTCGAACAGGGAATGGATGCTATTAGAACTGCTCTTGATACTGGATTCATACCTCATGTTGATATGATTTTTGGACTCCCAGGCGAAACAAAAGATGAACTGCAGGATAGTGTCAAATTATGCTATGATCTTGTAGAAATGGGAGCAAAGACTCATGGTCATGTGTTCATGCCGTTACCAGGTAGTGCCTACGAAAACATGCCACCGGGTAAACTTGATTCAGAGAGTCGTAGATTGTTAGGAGAGTTGTCCAGACAAAAGGAAATGACAGGTTCATGGAGCACTCAGGAAGGGATTGCTGAGCACCTTTGGTTTCAGAATAAGTCATTTAGTGATAAAACTTGAACATTGCCAAACGCTGATAAGACTAATACAGAACAATCCTTCGAATCACATTGAACTCGAACATGCCTGCTGAGCTCAGGGAGAAGCTCAAGAAACAAGGATATCACCTACTTGGTAAGAGAGGGGCATTCAAGGCATGTCAATGGCAGAAAAAAGCACTCCTACACGGAGATGTCTGCTACAAACAGAGATTCTATGGCATCGAGTCACATCGTTGCGTTCAGATGGCGCCTGTTGTGGACAAATGCACTCAAAATTGTGAATTTTGCTGGCGTGTCACACCAGGTGATGTGGGCATATCTTGGGATCAATTGACTGTTTTCAAAGATGATGTCGTACCTGTAGATGAGTTACTAGATGCTGTTCTTTTGGCAAATTTACAATCTTTAGGAGGCTATAATCCAGATGCAGGTGCGGAGGTGCCCAGACAAAAGTATCTGGAGGCTCGAGAGCCCAGACACGTTGCAGTATCACTAGCTGGTGAACCCACATTACATCCACAAATCAGTGAATTGATTGATGAGATTCATAATCGAAATATGACCTCATTTCTTGTTACTAATGGAACACGTCCTGATGTTCTTGAGAAAATGACACCACCTACTCAGCTTTACGTCACGCTTGCTGCACCAGATGAGTTTACATACAAGAAACTGTGTAGACCTGGAATCAAAGACGGATGGCAGAAGATTGTGGAAAGTCAGGAAGTACTCCAATCTCTCAACACAAGAACCGTAAACAGACTTACTATGGTTTCTGGACATAATATGAAAAGTCCTAGGCCATACTCGGATCTAATTCTAAAAGGAGAACCCGATTTTGTTGAGGTCAAAGGATACATGTATCTAGGATCGTCTAGAGAGCGACTAACAAGTGAGAATGCGCCTACACATCGTGATATACGAGTATTTTCTCAGAAAATTGCAGATCTTACTGGGTACCACCTTCTAGATGAACAGATTGAGAGTAGAGTGGTCCTACTGTCACAGAGTAAACACATAAAGAAGATACAACAGACTTGAGAGTGAGTAGAGATGGAACTTTCAGAAATTCTTAATGGTATCAGAGATGAAATAGACGCTGACGACCAGGTCAGGGAGAAGGTACTTCCCCTAAGCAGAAAGGCAGTCAGAAAATGTAGTGAATCTATCAAGATGACTCACAAGAAGGAGTTCGTGAAGGCAAAAGCATTAGTAGAAGAAGCGTATGAAATCATTTCATCAGCTAATAGTGAGATGCCAGATAGTACTTTTATGTCAAAATCAAAAACAATGGATGTTGCATATCAAGAATTAACTGAAGCAGCCAACGTTTTGTCACTCATCGAATATGGTAAGTACACACCACCTGAGAAATACCAGGTTCCATCAAGGCCGTATCTAAATGGGCTTGCAGATGTCATTGGAGAACTAAGACGTGCGTCTCTGGACTCTTTGCGTCGCGATGATGTCAATCAAGCAGAACAACTCCTGAGTTTAATGGAAGAAGTGCTTGAGGGATTACAGTCATTTGACTATCCAAATGCGCTTGTTCCGGATTTACGAAGAAAGTGCGATGTGGGAAGGGCTTTAGTTGAGAGAACCAGAGGGGATTTGACAAGAGCTGTAGGACAGAGTAGACTAGTGAAAGAACTTGCAGATTTCGAGAAACGGATAAGTAAAGATGAGTGAGAGATGCTATTGTTCGTGAGGGATTATGATGATTACACCTGATATTTGGTTCACTTTGTACGCGCTCTCCAAGAAAGGGGCAATTCATGGCAAAACTGTTCTTACTACTAGAGAATTAGGAGAGATAATGGCTATCAGTCAACAGACTGCATCCAGACGAATATCATTCTGCGTGAACAAGGGGTATGTAACAAGAATCCACTCTGCGGATGGGATGTTATTGCAGATTACTGAGAAAGGGCGGAACGAACTCATGCAAATTATGACAAGTCTGGAGATTGCATTTACTCCTCCACGGGATGAGATTGTAATAGAGGGGCAGATTGTCACCGGACTTGGAGAAGGAGCTTACTACATTGAAGTCTATTCAGCAAAACTGAAGAATGCCCTTGGATTCAAACCACATTTAGGAACACTCAATGTGAAAATTAGCAGCGACGAGTCCCGAAAAGCAGTAGTGAGGATGAAAAATTCACCTCCGCTTGTTCTTACTGGATTCCGTCACAAGGGACGGACCTTTGGGGATGTAATCTGCTATAGAGTAAAAGTGAATGATGAGATTGAGGCAGCTATTGTAATAGCACAAAGAACCCACCATAGTGAAGAGATTTTAGAGGTTGTTGCCCCAGTTGATATCAGAGGTTCCCTGAAACTCGATGATGGTGATACCGTAAGACTGACTCTAATCCCACTTCATTTAGTAACATAAAATCAATATCCAAATTTCCCAGTAAGTGGAACAAACGCAACTCCACCCCAGTTCTTGCGGGTGATATTTCCTTCAGCATCCTTCTCAATCATCAAAAGATCTTGGAAAAAGCCCCTACTCCCAACCGGTATAAGCATTATACCTCCAAGAGCTAGCTGTTCGATGAGAGGCGCAGGTACCTGTGGGGCTGCTGCAGCAACTAAAATTCTATCAAAGGGAGCATGTTCAGCTAGACCCAATCCACCATCGCCGTGAATCAGTGTGACTCTATCATCATATCCGGTGCGTTCTAGATTCTTCTGAGCATAATCAATGAGCCCTTCTACTATCTCAATGGTATATACATGACCTGGGTTTTGTGTGCCATTAGGAGCGACCATCTCTGCACATAAGGCAGAATGATATCCGGATCCTGCTCCCACCTCCATAATTTTCAGGCCAGGTTCAAGATTCAGGCTCTCGCACATAATTACGCACATATGCGGTGCAGATATTGTCTGGCTTAGTCCAATTGAGAGTGGTGTGTCTCGATATGCATAATTCTTAGTGGATGGATGGACAAATTCCTCTCTCGGTACAGTTCTAACTGCTCTCTCCATCTCTTCTGTCTTAAGATATCCGCTATTCTGTAAACGTCGTACTAGGTTGTCTACCTCTTTTTTATATCGTTTCCCAGCCATGCGAATCATTAACTCAGAAGACATGAATTCATAAAAGGCTTGCACACAGTAGGTTTTATGCATCTCGTACAGTTCAAAGCATATGGGCATGAGAATATCATAGGAGAGCATAAGACTACTGTAGAAATAACTACTGAAGATTATCTTACAAAACAAGGCACTTGTATTATTGGAGTACAGGCAACGCAGAAATTATCCGAATTATCCCCAGAAATACGGAAAATAGTCACTCTAGAAACTACTAAGATTGTTCTTTTGATGGAAATAGATGGGATTACAGAACAGGTGTCTGGAACTGGAGGAAATGATCTTAATTACTCCGACTCAACTAGTATGGTTGCAAGAACTAGTTCGTTTCAATGTGGAAGAACACTGATGATTAATGCAGATAAAGCAGCAACTGATCTTAGTCGTGAATTCGTTAGTCTACTGAAAGAAAACGGTGCAGAAATGAACTGCGAATTGCGTTTTATTCCTGAAGGATAATATCAGCAACCATTTGGAACTCATAAGGTGCACTATCTCGAACCCGTCGGATTAGGTCGATCTTTTTCACTTTTCTACCCTCTTTCTCGACTAATCCAGTAACTTTCTTTTTCAGTGAATCTTCAGGTGTATCTCCACCGACGAAGTCATAGTAATGCATAGTCCCACCCGGTTTCAAGATATTACAAGCTTCACCAACAAAATCAGATGCACCTGATGGATGGTTCATTATTACTCGGTCCACACTGAGTTCATTGGATTTCACGTAGTCGTGAGCATCTGCTACTACAGGAATTATCGTTCCTACAAGTTTGTTCATTCCAATGCTTTCGCAAAGTAGGTCTATTGCGGACTTATTGATATCAATAGCAATGACCTTTGCATCTATCTTCTTTGCAATGTGAATGGCAAAAGGTCCTACTCCACAGAACATGTCAACAATAATTTCACCTGATTGAACAAGTTGTGCAATTCGATTATGTTCTTCTAATAGACGAGGACTGAAGTATGCCTTTGCAACATCCACTGCAAGTCTACAGCCATATTCTGTATGGATTGTCTTTGTTCGATCTTCACCTGCAAGAAGCGTGTATTCTCTTACTCGAGTTGTTCCTGAAATAGCACCTTTCTTGGCAAGAACTGTCTTGAAATTTGCATGAATTTTGTGAAAAGTTTCTCCAATGAGTTCAGAATATGATGAAAGCTCATCAGGAATTTCCAGAATTGCAATATCTCCGATCAAATCATAGGCACGTGGAAGAAGAGCAAGTTTCTCGGGAGCCATTTTCCCTTCAAAAGCATCGGCCAAGGTTTTGGAGTCTTGAGGAATTGTATCAAATATTCTAAAACCTACTTCAACTGGTGCCGCAGAATTCAATGTAATCAGCTGATTACTGGTGATTTTGAGCTTTATTGGAAAATAGAGCATTTTGTCTACAGAGGTTATCTTATACCCAGTATCAAGTATCTCAAAGGCGAGTAGTAGTTTTCGGATAGTTTCTCCGTCTTTCGCAGGGACACTAACATACTGTTTCTCTGATGACATCAATTACTGGTCATAATAAGATGCCTAAGATAGTTGTGATGAGGTTTAGGGCAGTAATCTAACATATTCCTTACTGGATCCGCTCTTAGTACCTACCATTAATTGATGTGAAATGTCACCAGTTTTGTATTGGGTGACTTTCTGTAATGTCCCAGAAACCTCTAATCGATCACCGTTCTTGAATAGACCGCCGAATGCTCCATCGTATATCATAATTCGAGTGACTGAGTGTCCATCAATCATTGCGGGTTCGGTGGTGTATATCGCTGGATGAAAAATTCCATAGTCAGTATTTTCGACTACCACCGATAATTTCACAGGATTTTGTGTGATAGTGGTATAAGATTCAAATCCATGAGCAATAGGTGCTTCTTCTGGTTTGAGTATAGGTGTGATTCCTATACATTGGTCTTCGACGTAGATAGCTTTGCGACGAGAAAAGAGCGCTCGAAGGTCAATCATATCTAAAGATGGGATTCGCTTCTTTACACGTTCTATTCCACGATCCCATTCGGGGAGGTTTCTTATTCTGGTTTGAGCCTCTTTGTTTTCTAGATTTGCATAATTATCATATAAAGTCCAGGACTCTTTGAATCCATAGACATTCATATTGATGTCAGAGTATCTTGGATTGTGACCTTTCCATAGAATACTGCCTGATATTCCTATATTATTAAGAGGCAAATTAAGTTCGTCATGAAGGGTTTCGGCCGCTTTCTGTACTCGTTCTTCTAGTACATCCTTTGGCTCGGCTAAGATTTCGTGAAGCCGTTCTTCAGGACTGAAATAATCCTTAATCATAGAACGAGGAGGCTCAACTAAATCTGTCTGAAAGTGCGGGTCAAATATTGTGTAATTCTGCGGTAGTACAGTCATGCCTTCTACTGTTGAATCAACTGAACCCCAGAACATACGTTTGTATCGAGTGCCCCCTGTTTGCCATTGTCCTTCTTTATCTGGGACGTATTTTAGAAACGATAGCACTCTATCTGAGGGTTGAATATAGCCAAGTGTGACAAACATTCTACTGTCAACATCTCTAAAGATATCACGGTCGCGGACCCTTTCTGGTAAGTCAATTATAGCAGGGTTCGACATAGTTCAAGTCCTCGGAGAGTTTGATTATCTGACAGCTACATAGATTAGAGAGAGTACAGTTTAGGTTTACTGATGAAGATTCTCCATCTATGTGATAGCCTTAATCCTGCTGGTCTTGGGGGTTATGAGTCATATTTGCATTATCTATCGCAACATCTAGTCAGTAGAGGAGATGTATCAATAGTAGTTACCCAAACGCCGAACAGAGATTCACCTGAATATGTGGATCATGAATATTATAGAGTTCACTATCTTCCTGGCAATTATCTAGAAGCAAGAAAATGGGAATTTTTAGAATTACCTGAAGACGAACGAGAAAGTAATGTTAGTAAATTGTTCAATGAAAATGACTTGGAATTGAACATTGAATCTCTGGAGAATCAACTCTTAGATGTTGTTAGCGAATTCAAACCAGACATTATCCATGCACATAGCACATACGTCGTATTCAATCGTGTTCTTTCAAAGTTGCAGGAAAGAGGGTCTTTAGGAGAGATTCCCATGATTGTAACCATTCATGGGCGGCCAAAACCTTTGATTTTACCAAATGGAGAACAAACAACAGATTTCGATAGTTTCACTGATGTCTGTCCGTTTGACCTGATAGTTGCAGTAAGTAGCAACGTAGCAGATGTTTTAGATGAATATCTATCAAGAAAAGAGCTTGATATTCCAGTCCTTCCATTATACGCAGGAATAGACCTAACGGTATTCTATCCAACGCCTGAAATAGAAAAAAAGTGGGATATTGCATTTCTAGGAAGATTAGAGAAGATGAAAGCTGTAGATCTTTTTCCGGAGATGCTTGTACAGCTCAAACAGGATTTTCCAGACCTCAAAATGCTAATGACAGGAGAAGGATCACTCAAGAATAGTCTTCTGGAAGAATTCGATAGATTGGGAGTTTCTCAGATGGTGCATTACCTCGGTGTAGTTGAAACAGAACGGGTTCCAGAATTAATCAACCAGAGTTGTATTTTCATATATCCATCAAGAGAGGAACCCTTTGGGCTATCAATAATTGAAGCCATGGCATGTGGAGTACCTGTTGTAACAACCAATGTATTTGGGCCAAGTGAGATTATCACAAATGAGCTAGATGGCCTAGTTGTGAATCCAAATGATGTAAGGGCACTTGCTGAAGCTATCCGTACTTTATTGAATAACAAGCAGCTACGAATGAAGATAGGATTACAAGGAAGAACTACCGTGGAGAAGCGGTTTGATATCAATCAACATCTAGAGAATCTGATCAGTATCTATCAAGATCTGCTGTAAATTGAAGAGGTCTCAGAAAATTAACGCCAATTGAATACTTTTCGGAACACGTGTTCTAACTATATTTGATTCACATTCAAAGAAACAGAAAACTAATTGAAAAAATTGACTAACTTTGAAATTCAAAGCCACAATTTTGAGGTCAGGTGTTTAAATTCAAGAAGCAGAAATTCTGGCTAGTTACCCAATTATTTCAGTGATTGCCATGGTAATTGGACAGTTTGATTGACGAATTCCCAAAATCTAGCTAGAATGGGTGTTAACAGAATAACTGATGGCAATCCAGTCGTGAGTAAGGGTAACATAACAAATCCGATTCCGGCTAAAACAGCAGTTTGTTCCACAAGTAACCCAAATACAACTAGTAGTAATGCTGTGAAAACCAATCCAATGGCAGATAGTATCGATAATTTTCCTAGTGATCGACCATTTGAGAAATCATATGATGCAATTCCAACAATTAATCCTAAAACTCCATATGATAAAGCTGGAAGTGTATAAGTGACTACGGTATTGAAGAATAGCAGATCATGCGCTAACACTCCCAGGTATCCTGTTAGAAATCCTGCAAGCGGTCCACGTATCCCTCCAATCAACGCAATAATTGCTAATGCTGGTGATAGACCGAATTTGAAAAGGGAAACCATTGTGTACGGCATTGGGATGGCGTAGATTATAGTGAAGATTGCTGCACCAACTAGTCCGAATACGATGGTTATGAGCGCTATTGTCCAATGTTGTACCCTGAACTTCTCACCCAACGTTTGCCTCTGTTCTTCAATTTGGGTGCTTGTTGATTCATTTTTCAATTTCAATCACCCTCCATGATTATCAATTGATAGTTTCCAGGTTGAAGTGTTAGAGAGTAATCCCCACCAGTTTCTGGTACAAGATTTCCTATTGAAATACCACCAGAGAAAGCAGTTGGAGTACCTTGGAAGTTACTGAGTACTAATTCTGCAGTACTATCAACTTTGATATTCAGGATGAAACCAGATTTTACAGAATCCCATTGAGCCTGATACACCCAGATATTGCTATCATCAGCTGCACTGATGTATGGATAATTCCAAAATTCTGATGGACGAGCATCTGCTAAGTCGCGTACTGTGACTGGTAAAGTTGACCAAACCGAGAATCCAGAAAGGACTGTTGAAAGGAATGGGTCCAATGATGAAGCATCATAATACAACTCCCTTCCATCAGATGACCATATCGCATTCACCATATCTCTTAGGAGATTGAGAAGACGGTCCCTTGTGACATAGTCACCTCTCTGGTTTGCTAGAGTCATAGTGAAGAGTGTACCAAGAATTCCGAAAATATCACCGAAAGTTGTGGGATGATTATACGATCCAAGTATGTACATCATATCACCGGATACTTCCCTGCTATACTTGTCAATGAAAACAGGATACTTTGGAATGGTGGTTTCGGGAATTGTATATTCCAGAAAGGTCATGGCCCATGCTGTGGCATATGAATTAAGACTGGGGCCTCCAACAAGATGATCTACTGCTTGCCCTGGAATCTCCTGAGGCGATAGTTGTGCGTTAGGTCCCCCACCAATGGGGCGTTGCACAAAGTAACCATTTGTATAAAGGCCATAGTCATCAGTTATGTTCTCTTCGATGAAGTCAAGTCCATAGTCCCACATACCACTTTCCATGTAACTAGTCTCATACAGATTATCATAGAGCTCAGTTGTATAGATGGGAATGCTGTTGCATTGTGGAAACACTATGTAAGGTTCGCATGGAATGAGCCCTGCCCCCCACACGCCTCCAGGTGTTGAGTTTCCAAGCCTATCAGTTGTAACTGATAATTCCCAATCTGAGATGTAGTGACTTAGCTCATCTACAACTGTTCCTGCATTGAAGTTTCTCTCATAAAGCGCCAACATGAGTGCAAAATGGCCAGTCCACATGATATTGGCAGGACCTCGAAAGCCTCCTGTATATACATCATTAGCATCGGGATTCGTAGCATTGGGGTAATAATAATCAGTGAATCCAGGTATAGATGCCCACTCGTAATACTCCATGGACTGATTTCCATAATCCGCGACTGATGTATTCATTTTCTGTATTAGAGTTTGTGCAAAGTTCTCAT
>CAZMBV010000097.1:0-10005 GCA_964564335.1 uncultured archaeon | reverse complement strand
ACATATTCATGATTGCCATGCCACTTACAACAGATCCGAATAGCTCATTTGGATACAGATAACCTGCGTCATGCCATGCTTCGCTTGCGCAGACGATTATTACAGCATCACTCTTCTCTGGATACCGGAACAGTTCACCATCTCTAAGTCGAGCATAAACTGCGGCCCTGTAGGGATCTCCAATAAACCAATTCCGACCACTAGTAAGCTCAAAAGGAGCCCCACCAAAAGCAGTTTGTGCCATCTCTTGAGCTATATCAGCTAAGAATACTTTCATGTCTTGATCATCACGAATCACAACAAAGCGTATCATCAACATATTCTCCGGACTTGGAGCATGACGTGCTGCTTCGAGGATCATCTCAATATGTTCGTCAGGGATTTTCTCACCAGTGAACTCTCTAATAGAGCGTCGCTCTCGAATCCATCTCAACGACTGTAATTCCTTACCAGTTGAAACGGTATCTTGAGATTCACCAGCGGCATCCGCTTTTTCAGTGTCTGAAGCCATTTGTATACCTCTAATTATTATTGATGTATCAAGCGAATACTTATTGCTAGCATAAATGTATTACCTTGTAAGGTGAGAAGAGCGTTTTTGGTTACTTCTGTGATGTGAATGAGCAATACTGTAATGCGCCTCGTGTATTGTTCGGATTACACCCTGAATATTAACCTAGTATTGGCCTAACTATACAAGATGACATATGGGAGATGAGATGTCATCATTTTAGAACGCACATATTCCTCCCGGCAAATGTGCGTTTGATTAGTTCTATACTGGGAGCAGTGATTGCTCCCTTTCCCAACATACCTGTGACAATAAGAGCTCGAAATCAATCACCTATTGTTATCTTGACATCTACTGCGGATACACCTTTGCCAAGTTCATAACCAAAGGCAGGATTGATGTCTAGTTCTACAATTTCCTCAAAATCAGTCACTAGTTGACTAATCTTTAGAATTGTGTCCTGAATTGCTTCGATGTCACTAGGAGCCTCTCCACGGACTCCACTCAAGAGCTTGCCAATCTTTGTTTCCATTATAAGCTCGGATGCATCACTACGGGTCATCGGTGCCAATCTGAATGATATGTCTTTGAGAAAATTGACATAAATTCCACCTGTTCCAAACATAATGAGAGGGCCAAATTGAACATCTCTTGAACAACCGATTATCAGTTCTTTGCCCTTATCGGCCATCTCTTGCACATCTACACCATAGATCTTAGCATCTGGCATGTGCTTCTTGGCATTCTCTAGAATCTGATTGAAATGGGCTTCAACTTCTTCTGGTGTATTTATCCCAACTTTGATTCCACCTATGTCACTCTTGTGAATAATGTCAGGACTAGCAATCTTGAGAACAACAGGATATCCGAGTTCTTCGGCAAGGGTTTTTGCTTCTTCAGAATTAATGGCTAACCGAATTCGAGCTACTGGGATATCGTAAGCTTCTGCTATTGCATGAGCTTCACTTCCTAAGAGAACTCGACGTTTGTCCTTACGAACATCCGCGATTATTTTCTCGACTCTCTTCATATCCACTTTGAATTTTGGAATTGTTTCATCTTTAAGACGGTCTCTACTAACTGTGTATTTGTATAACTCACTAAGAGCATGTACGGCACGTTCTGGAAAGTCGAAGACAGGTATTCTACCAGACGTTAAAACGATTCGTGGATACACCATTGAATTCCCACCCATAAAGACTGCAATCAATGGTTTATCGGGATGCTTCTTATGGGCATCAACAATTACCTTTGCTGTGTCAGTCACTTTGGTCATTGCTTGAGGTGTGAGGAGAACAAGGACAGAATCGACATTTTCATCTTTGAGTGAAGCTTCTATACAGAGTTCATAATCCTCAGGCTGTGCAGTTCCAAGAGCATCAATAGGGTTATTCACCGACGCTGCAGGAGGTAGATTTGTTTTCAAATACTCAGTAGTTTCTGATGTAAATTGTGCAATCTCCAGACCACGGAGGTCACATGCATCAGTTGTTAAAATCCCTGGACCACCAGCATTAGTAATGATTGCAACTCTCTTACCTGATGGGAGACTCATATCGTCAAAGACAGCTGCAACATCAAATAACGATGCCATATCGTTAGCTCGACGTACACCACACTGTTTGAATGCAACATCATATGCCATATCGCTACCTGCAAGAGAACCAGTATGTGATGAGGCAGCCCTAGCACCAGCTATGCTGACTCCTGACTTGACGATGAATATTGGCTTGTGAGGAATCACCTTCTTGCATGCATCCATGAACTTCCTACCATCAACTACCGATTCGATGTATAAAAGAATGAATGTAGAATCCGGGTCTCTGCCAAAAGCCTCAATGAAATCCGCCTCGTCAAGATGAGCCTTATTCCCTAGACTTACAAATTTCGAAAATCCAATCTTCTCCATGAGACTCCAATCTAGAATACCAGTCATCAGAGCTCCAGATTGAGATGCAAAAGCAATTGTTCCCTTCCCAGGAGTTCCAGCAGAAAATGATGCGTTGTAAGGAGCAGAAGTATTCGTTATCCCTAGGCAGTTAGGACCTTGAATCACCATCTCGTATTTCTCAGCAAGCTCAACGAGTTTCTTTTCTGCTTCTTGTCCTTTTTTACCAATCTCTTTGAATCCTGCAGTGATGATGACAAGAGCTTTCACACCTTTTTCACCACATTCTTCAACAGTGGGCAAAACGAATTTTGCAGGAATTACAATCACAGCAACATCCACATCTGCAGGTACTTCTTTTATAGAACGAAATGCTTTCAGTCCGAGAATTTCACCGGCATTGGGATTGATTGGATAGATCCGACCTTGATAACCACTATCAATGAGATTACGCATGACATCATTACCGAGTTTTCCGCGCGTTGTTGATGCGCCAATCACCGCAATCGATATTGGATTGAAGAGAATATCAATACTTGCTTGCCTGTCCACTGCTTGCACAACCTAGAGATAGTCACAAGGCAGGGAGCAAGATATGTTGAATATAACTACTTTCTTGACGGCCAATAACTTCAAACATAATCGGACTCATCAGGGCCAATCCGTTCAAAATAGTGACCGTCTCCAACATTAATTATGTTTCGCGATGATGGGTTAATTCCCCGATAACGGTATCTAGCGCCACAACCTCTAGTAAGTCCGACGATAAGAATCGATACAAAAAATAACGACACTACTGCGCTAATTGTCAAACTAGATGGTATGAATATGAACTGTATCGGAATAGTTAGGAATGGCCAAAAGAATAGCATCAAACAGAGATAGTAACCCCATGATTGTTTTCGTCTTTCTTCCCAATCACTCAAGACACACACCCAGGTCTAACTATGTGCGTCAGCCATTATCAACCTGTTGATTTCAATATCGACTAAGTATTACTCACAACCATATTGATGTATGACATAGAACAGTATCAGGAGATTACTAAATATGAAGCTAGTAACTTTGCATATCCCCGAACAATATGTCGAAGGACTTGAACGTCTGGTTGAAAACAACCTCTATCCCAACAGATCAGAGGCGATCAGAATTGCAATTCGCGACCTCTTAAAGAGAGAGCTCTGGGGTTAGTCAATTAATTTGCAGTGGGTCCAGATTAAATCAACATGCAAGATTGATTGAAAAGAGAGTAGGTGAACCGCTCAAAAGATGGCGCGCCTGTCTAGTACAGTGTATCCATCAAAGAAAGCTTGATATCTATTCCTAATAGTAGATATCAAGAGTGAAGATAGCTGAAGACTCTCATCTAGGAGCGTGTTGATCATAGGGCATGAAACCTCTGGACTGAAACTGAATCCATCCACCAATGGAAATCAGCTCAATACGCAAGTTATCAAGGGGTGCCCGTGTTATCGCGAGTTTGGCGATGAAAAAGTCTGCCTCAACAATGATGATGTAGTCCCAATCAATGCAATTTCTATAGACCCTTCATTCTTCGAACAAATCTGTAATAAAGAAGAGTTAGCAGAGTACAAAAGCGACAAAGAAAGCATGTGTTACTTGTCGATGTATCTTGATAGAAAGGGTGGATTTTGCTATTGTATAAGTCAAGGACAGAAGATTGTCATCAACGAGAAAAATGTAAAGACTGCAGAGATTGACAGCGCATTACAATTTATCACGACTACGGATAGGAATAGAGACGGGGTAATTTGCTCGGATTGCTTGTACAAGTATCTGAGAACCCTGGGGGAATCTTCAGAAGGATTCCTCACTGACTCTGAAAGAGAAGAACTAGTTGCTTCATATGTACGAGATGTTTCAACTAGGATGGCTGCGGAACTGAGTGGATATTCTGCAAATAGCTATTCTGATGAGAAATATGAACAGCATGTTCGTTTGTATATCAAGAAACTAAATCAGACACGTACTCAATGGGCATCACTCACCTTGAAACTTAGAGAAAAGAAAGGTGATAGAGTATTAGCAGAACTAGTGGACCATTATAGAGCCTTACACAGACTAGAAGCAATCTTTCTATTTCAAGTACTTACTCTTAACGAACCAATGGGAGAAACAGACTCACTGGGAACTCTTCGATTTATGGTCGGTATTTCTGAGAAGGTAATCCAACTCAGTGATATGATACGTGAGAAGACCTATGATCTTCTTGAGAGAAAGGCAATGAGTGAGGGGCTACAAAAGGCTCTTCGAAAACATGCAGAGAAACGAAAAGAAACTGAATATAAATTCAGTAATCTTGTTAAGGTACTCAGTGAAATCAGTGCTCATACAGATTCATGATAAATTCTAAATGGATTCAAGTTATAATTCTGGGTACCTAATGTAAGTAAGCAAGTGATTGCAGTAATTTGGAGCAGAATGCTGTGCTTAAAGAGCAAGAATCATCTACTATCAAGATGGTACGTGGATGCCCATGTTTCAAGGTCTTTGGAGACGAAAAGCTCTGTGTTAATGATGACAGGGTATTAGAAATAGAAGCAATTGAGATTGATCCATCAATATTCTCGTACCGTCCAGATAGAGAAAGCATGTTTGATGAACAGGCAGGTGAAGGAAACATCTGTTATGCAGCTATCTTTGTGAACTATCCTGATAATAAGGTGTACTGCATTTCGCAGGGATGGGTTTTGAGGATTCATGGAAAGGATGTCCCAGGCAATGACTTAGAGGACGCATTGCAATTCCTTTCGACAAAAGAAGCTAACGCCAGTGCGGAAATATGCTCAGAATGTCTTTACAAGTTCATCCTGACTTTAGGAGATACTTTTACGGACATTATGACGAAGAAAGAGAAAACTGATGAGATAAAGAAATATGTAGACAAATTTTCTCTAAAAATAGCAATCAAACAGAGCCAAATGGGAGATTTGATGGAACCTATTGGGACGGAGGAAGATATCGAAAGGGGTGTTGATCATTTCGGATTTCTACGGAAATACCTTATTCAAATATTAGAACAACAGCACTACTGGTCTGAGTTGAGGCAAAAATATGTAGAAGAAAATTCAATATTTTGGGTACAAGATCTCTTACAAAAACGAGTACGTTTGGCACGACTGGAATTCCAATTCTACAGTCAAACCTTGCAGCTTCGAGATATCAACGACTTCGTTCTTCTCATTAAGATGCTACAATATATACTAAAAACTTCAGATGAGATTCTATCTCTGAATGAAGAAATTCACACGATGATTCGTTCGAAAAAATTCCTGGAAATTGCAACTGCAGATAACCGATTGACATTATTAGCCAATTATGCAGAAAAGAGTAGAACTGTGGAACATAATTTTGGCAATATACTTCAGATACTCACTAAGATGTAACAGTATCACAATGACTACCTGTAAAATCTAGGGTCAGAAAGGATTTTTGTAATAAGTTCAAGCACTGTGGGAGAAGTTTGCTCCTCATTCCACTCCTCTGTAAACTCCTTGTAAAACCGTATACTAGGTAAAATTGTTTCAGCTAGGTCCTCAATCTCTGGCTCTGTTATCTGAGGGCCGATACCCAATCCGGGGCAGATTTCTTTCTTTGCACTTAAACCCCAGTTTCTTTGACCTTTGGAATCATTGAACACAAATGGAAAGGATCTACATACCAACGGTCGAACAGGATGGATCATGCAAAGATTATCTTTGAGGAATACACAATCCCCGTTCTCCATTTTCTTGAGTGCCATAAATGCGAAACCGCGTTCTGTTGCAACCGAAGAAATTCTCTCTAAGCCTACAGGAATTGATACACCATTAGTAACGATATAGAAATCTAGAGTTTTTAGCATATCATCCGGACCTAATCCAAGAACTGCTGCTATCTTTACAATATCATTACCTGTCATCGTAACTAGTAGATGTTCATCACGACAACATGCACCACATTTGGTACATTCGAAATGAGGTAACATCCCCGCTTCAGAATTCTTTTCTTGTTCATTCGGGTTCAAACTGGTTCACCCTGCACTTGCATCCCAAGGTAGTCTTCCTTTATCTAATAGTAGGTAGGAATTCTGCGAGTAATCTCATACCTTCTTCAATATCCTCAAGAGATGCTGAATATGAAAATCGTAGGAAACTATCATACTTGTTTCCAAATACACCACCAGGAGAGGAACATATGCCAATTTTCTTGAGGAACAATTCAGCAAGTGTTGCACTACTTAATCCATACTCAACGAAATTCGGAAATACGTAGAAGGCACCTTTTGGATTCAGGCAGTCAATACCTTCAATCGAATTGAAAAGATTTGTAATCACATCACGCCGTTTCTGATACTCGTTTACCATTCTTTCGATAGAGCTCTGGTCACCTGTAAGTGCTTTAGCTCCAGCATATTGAGTGAAAGATGCAGCACAGGAGGTTGTATTTTGCTGTATACGAGCCATATTGGATATTATTTCTTCATTTCCGATTGCATATCCAAGTCGCCAACCAGTCATGGCATAAGCTTTGGAGAATCCATTAATTACAATGTTGTGTTCCATTGCGGGGTCAATTTCAAGCATTGAAGTTTGCTTGAATCCATCATAGACTAGGGTTTCATAGATTTCATCAGAAAAAACAACAAAGTCATGGTCCTCTGCAAGGTCATAAATCAGTTTCATGTTTTCCTTAGAGAGAACACCACCAGTAGGATTATTGGGTGTATTAATAACAAGGGCTGATACAGTGCGAGAGATTTTATGCTTCAATTCCTCTTCATCAATTTCGTAATTGCCGTTTGTAGGTACATCATTAGGTTTTGCATTTAATGCGCGAATCATAACACGATACGTGGGCCATGCAGGTGCGAGAAGTAGAACATCATCTCCAGCATCAATAGTAGACATGAAACCTGCGAACAATGCCATTTTTGCACCTGGTGTAACAATCACATTCTTTGACCCATCAAAATCTATACCACGCGTTTTGTATGACCCTTCAATAGCATCAAGTAGTGGGGGTATACCACGAGCAGGAGTGTATCTTGTAAAGCCCTGTTTCAAAGCTTCGATACCTGCTTCAATAATGTTGTCAGGAGTTGGAAAATCAGGTTGGCCAACCTCGAAATGGTAAATCTTCTTCCCTTCTTTTTCCAGACGATTTGCTAAATCAAACATTTTCAGGGTTCCCGATTCCGGGATACGTTCCATTGTATGAGAAGTCCAATCCATTATGGCACCTTCGGAGTGGCGCCTGCATGAGTATGATACCCATGAAAGCAAATGGTCAGCCAAATATACAGTGATAAATGCTTTCTGTTTGGTCAAGACGTACATAGGTCTAGTAATTTAGCTATCTGACCTTCAGTTCCACTGATTTTCATTCGATCCACTAAAATCTCACCAAGACCAAGATCGAAAGCCCGCTTCAAATGCGAAACCTTCACTGGATCGATTCCCAGTAAATCAGAACAGAAAGCATCCACGGCTACTGGATCAGTACCTAAAACCACAGCCCCAATATCTCTGGTGACACCATTCTCACGATCTCCGATGACTAATGAAGTGAGATCCATGATAGTCAACTGTGGTCTGAATGATATCAGAATATCAAGTAGAACATCATCGATTTGAGAATGAAACCGACGCTTATCGACTTCAGGAATTAGACCAAACAAATTCTTAATACCTCCGCCAACAGTGCAAATTCCTGGTTCTAGTTTCATAGTTGGTACATTTACAAGAAAATTCGATTTCGTTAGAAGTGTGGGCATCTCTAGAGTTTCAAAGTAGTGACCAGACATCTTCACTTCTTGGCGAGAGATTTCAGAGAGATTAACTAGGTCTACATTATCAGTCACTAGTTTCGTGTAGCCCAATTTTCCAAAAGCTTCATTCGTCGTTCGTAAGGGATTATCACTCTCAATTATCGAAACTTTGCCTAGATAGCCAAAGGTACGTGCTATTGCTTGAACTAATTCGGGTTCAGTATTGCCAACTAGAGTGGGATCATAGATTGATGGCTTAATTAGAATCTTGGACACACTTTCAGGTATGTCTATCGATGTTGTGAGTCTAGACAATGCGGAGATGAGTGCTTCTTTGGGGTTTCTCCGAAGACCTATAGAAATCTCAGAAGTATATTCCATGGTTCGTATAAGCATATTTCCAAGGCTTTAAGTGAACGGATTGTGTCCAATAATTGAAAGATGAAACTCTCAGACAGTCAAAGGGAGAGATACTCCCGAATGCTTGCTCTCAAAGACTTCAGTGAAAGTGATATGAAGTCAATAATGAACACTACTGTTACAGTTGTAGGTGCTGGCGGACTTGGAAGTCCAGCTCTCAGATTACTGACAGCAATTGGGTTTGGAAAGATCAGAATTATTGATAGAGATATAGTGGAGCTATCGAATATTCAAAGACAGACTATCTACAACACTAAAGACATTGGTGAGCCCAAAGTTGAAGCTGCTTCAACAAATCTAAAGATGATGAATCCAAATGTTGAGTTTGACCAGTTATGTGTGTCAATTCGAGAAGATAATGCAATAGACCTTCTAAGGGGGACTGATATCATTCTGGATGGTCTTGATTCCTTCAAAGCCAGAAGAGCAGTCAACAGAGCGAGTCAAAAACTGGGAATACCGTACATCTTTGCTGGCGCTGTTGAATACTATGCCAACCTATCGACCTTTGTACCAGGTAAGACTGGATGTCTAAACTGGGTGATGGGAGGTGCAGAAGACAATCCAGAAAATACTTGTTCACAGGTCGGAGTAACTCCTACCTTACTCTCACTTGCTGCAGCAGTTGAAGTGAATGAAGCAATAAAACTTGCCACGGGAAGAGAGCCCACACTCGGAAATCGACTCATGACCATTGATTCAGGTTCTCTTACCTTTGATTTCTTTGACATTGGAAAGTCAGAAGATTGTCCAGTTTGCTCGAACTTGGGACAATCGGCTATTGCTAAGACAGACGAGATTGTAGTCACCCAATTATGTTCACAAAGTTACAACATATCTCCACCAAGGATTGAGAGTCTCAATCTCGAAAAATTGGCTCAGAAACTCGACCAGTCATATTCCGTTAAGACTACAGGTAGAGCGATTCTAGTGACACTAGCAAAAGGAGAAAAAATCACCCTAATGGCAACTGGGAGTGCAATAGTAAAAGGAGTCGAAACCGCAGATGATGCGATACGACTCTATGAATTAATTCTCAATGAGATTGCTTAGGCGCCAAAGAACAGGCGTCTTGCTCTTCGCTTGCGTTCTTCCTCATCCTCTTCACTTTCTGGTGGAGGTGGAGGAGGTGGAGGTTCAGAAATTACTGGTTCATCTTCTCCCTCTACTTCAAATTTGGATTCATCAATTTCTGGCTCAGTTTCAATCTCAGACTCTTCTTCCTCAATTGAGGGGTCAGAAGAAGGACTCCACTCTTTTGGAGGTTCTGGAGGTTCTTCAGTGACTTCGTCGTCCATTTCCACAGATACTTCTTCGTCTTCAGAAGGTAAAATATCCACCTCTGAATCAAGAGGTTCAGGTTCAGAAGAAGGTGTCACAGCTTTCTCATATTCAGACCAAGTGAATGATGGTCTG
>CAZMBV010000096.1:3708-10067 GCA_964564335.1 uncultured archaeon | reverse complement strand
TAGGAACAGACTCTTCTGCGCGGTCTTACCTGATTCTTTTAAAACTGTCGAACTGACATATTGCAAAATCAATTCTTATGTGTCAGTAACCCAAATCTCTCAGTGCCTTTGTAAGATTTGAATCATCTACATTTAAATGTTCTAGAACAGAGAAACGCTCTCGTTTTCTCATGATATTTAATGCATGATGAATATCTTCAACAAATGCTGTCAAATTGGTTCTCATTTCATCAAAAGTTGTAGGCATTTGATGGTCCAACATGAATTCTTGGATTTTTTCAGGTTTATACTCAGTATACTCTGTTTGCTGTAGATAATAGAGACAAATTGGTGTAGCAAATGCGACCTGCAGTCCATGCAAATCCGGGTCCATTCTATCCATAGCATGCGAGATAGCATGCTCAGTACCTGAACAGGGGCGAGAACTACCAAACATACTCATAGCTCTTCCTGCATCAATCTCAGCCATGATTAACGTTTCAAAGCTGTCGTCCTTCAGCATTGATGTTAGCGCATTATCGACAATCTCATAAGCCTGCTCATCAAAGGGCTCATCCTTTACATCACGTGCTAATTTCCACTCTGCTAGACTGGCAGTCTTACAGATGATATCTCCTAGACCAGCTAATTTGAGCCTGGGTGGTGCTTTTGATATGATTGCTATATCAGCAATGACCGCGAGTGGCCCTTTGCATTTCATCGAGTATTTGTACCCACCATGACTAACCGAAGCAACCTCACTGGCAATTCCATCATGAGATGCTGCTGTTGGTACCGATATCCAGTCAAGATTTGTATCCCGTGCTATGAGTTTAGCAACATCTAGACTTGCTCCTCCACCAAATCCTATTACGATGTCAATTCCTTCAAGAGAGAGAGGTGAATTACGAGGATATGTAGAAGCCATTACCCATTTACAAGGTGCTTCAATTATCTCTTCCAAAGTATTTGAGTACTGAGCATAAATGAATTCATCAGTCACACACAATGGGTGAGTGTACTCCTTCAATATAGTCCTGAGTTCCTCTAAGGCTCCTTCTCTAATTACAATTATTGCTGGCCCGGTACAGGACATCTATTTAGCTCCGTTTCCTTCGAAACTCAATCTCTTGTTAAGCACTTCTATCGCGCCAAATCTATTATTCTTGCAGTATTCTTAAGTACAGATACTGGCGGGCGTTCAATCAGAAGTGAGTATTACCTCGGAAATACGACAGTTATTACATCTACTACATGTGAATATCTCGGAGACAACTCTCATGACTGAATATGTCAAGGTTGCCCTAATGGGATCTGGTTACGCAGGCAAATCGACTCTGATTAAACTCCTTACTGATGGAGTACAGAAATTAGAAACTAACTACCAGCCAACACCAGGGATGAGCTGCGGAACCATCACTATTGATGCAAATACAAAAGTATCCCTCATTGAAATGGGTGGTCAAGCACATTTTGAATTTCTCTGGCCTGCTTTTATGAGAGGTAGTACGATGGTCGTTGTGGTCACTGAGAGTAATCCAAAGGCAGTTCTCAAGACAAGACAACTCCTTGAAAAATACAAGACCAATCTCAGCGGGGTCAAACTAATAGCAATTGCAAACAAACAAGATCTACCCGGTTCTATGCGTCCTGAGTCAGTACAGGATCTGTTAGGAATTCCAACCTTTGGAATGGTTGCAATTAATCCAAAAGAACGTCTGAACGGCTACAAACTCATTATTAATGGACTACGCGATATGGTTCAAGTTGCCGCGTAATCATATTCTGTAGTAGTAGTTACTAATTATAGAGGACTGTATTTCTCAGACCTAGGACAAGGCTTTTATACACTGAGAAAAAAGACCCCATTGCCCAAGGCATGGGCGAATGAGCCAGCTGAGTTCATAGAACCACTTGGCGAGTCCATCCGGGAAGAACATGTCTTTTGGGTACCAATGAACCTCCAGTCAGGTGAGTATATGGAAATCACAATTATACGCAAGCAAGAAAACATTGTGCACTTCTTAGCTGAAGGGTTAGATGTTGCCTTTGCAAACGCGCTTAGGAGAACCATGCTTACTAGATTGCCGGCGATGGCAATAGATGAAGTACTAGTCCTTGAAAATACTAGCGTCATGTACGATGAGATGCTAGCTCATAGAATGGGCCTTGTACCTCTTGTAACGGACTTGGAGAGCTATAATCTCCCAGAGGAGTGTGACTGTGAAGGAAAAGGTTGTAGCCTTTGCCAATGCACTCTCACACTTGAAAAACAAGCAGGTGATGAAGAGATAATGGTCTATTCTCGTGACTTATCGTCACAAGATCCAAAAGTTGTTCCTGCATTAGGTGAGATTCCCCTAGTGAAACTTGCTCCTAATCAACGTCTAATCATTGAAGCATATGCTCGGCTTGGAAGGGGTGTAGAGAACGCAAAATTCCAACCAGTTTCCACGGTATCATACAAATATGTTCCAATTGTAGAAGTTAACAAGGACAAGTGCAATCTATGCGGGGACTGTGTCAAAGTATGCCCAAAGAATATCCTCCTTGTTGAGGGTGATACCATCGCGACACAAAACACTCTGGACTGCAGCCTCTGTGAGGCCTGCGTTGAAGTCTGCGAACCCGGAGCAATCACAATAGATTCCAAGAAGAACAGCTTTCTGTTCAAGGTTGAATCCACAGGAGCTCTTTCTCCTGAAGAAATTGTCGAAAAATCAGCCGAGATTCTCAAAGAGAGAATTCGATTGGCATTAGATTATGCAAATTCACTATGAGGTGTGACACCATGGAGAGATCTATTAGATCCGGACCAACGGACCCAAATACACGTGCGTTGATTAATGCACTCAGAAAGACATCTACAAAACATGATGTTCGCATATGGAAACGCGTTGCTGAGCTTGTGGCCCGACCCACTCGAAAGCGCCCTACTGTAAATGTAGGAAAAATTGAAAGACATACTAACGCAGGAGACATAATTGTAGTACCTGGAAAGGTTCTAGGCTCTGGTAACATGTCCCATAAGGTAACAGTTGCGGCACTAAACGCATCTTCTACCGCAAGATCTGCAATAGTTGGAGCAGGTGGCTCACTAATTACAATTGATGAGTTACTGAAGCAAGTTCCCAAAGGGAGCGGTATTAGGATTATTGTGTAGGTGATTCATATGAGTACAGACACATTCAAAATTTATGATGCAGAACAAATGGTTGTTGGCAGACTTGGAGCTAAAGTTGCAAAGGCTGCATTATTAGGCGAAAATGTCATCATAGTCAATGTGGAAAAAGCCATAATCACTGGTGATCCAAAAACAGTAATTTCAGCTTGGAAAGAGAAATTCAAGATTCGCACTTCTTACAAACATGAAAGAGGTCCATTCCACGACCGCCGACCTGACAAGATGGTTCGAAGGATGATCAGGGGTATGTTACCATGGCCAACTCCACGAGGCAAGGCGGCTTACAAGCGTATCAAAGTATTCATTGGCACACCTGAGAAATATGTTGATGCTGAAAAGATAGTGCTCGAGAAATCACGTTACAGAAGCATGACACAGAAACATATTGTTGTGCAAGAATTGAGTCATGAACTCGGTTGGAGACACCCGGAGGTTGCATGAAATGAGAGTAGTTGTCAGTACAGGTAAGAGAAAAACCAGTCTTGCTAAAGCAACAGTAAGAGATGGTACTGGTCGAATTAGAATTAATGGAATACCTCTAGAAGTTCATCAACCAGAGCTTGCTCGAATGAGAATAATTGAACCTTTGATTCTCTTTGGTGAAGGCTGGAAACGCTTTGACATCAAAGTTAGAGTCAAGGGAGGCGGATTCATGAGTCAAGCTGATGCAATCCGAATGGCGATAGCAACAGGCTTGATTAGAATGAGCCAAGATTTCGAGGCTCGTTCAAAGATGATTGAACATGACAGAACAATGCTCGTTGGTGACCCCAGAAGAACTGAACCAAAGAAATTCGGTGGGCCTTCAGCACGTTCACGATACCAGAAATCATACAGGTGATGGAAAAACAATGATTATTCCAGTAAGATGTTTCACTTGTGGTAAAGTAGTAGCGGACAAATATGAACAGTTCAAGCGTGAAATTCGACAGGGAGAAGACCCTGCTACAGTTCTAGATAATCTTGGACTGAACAGGTATTGCTGTCGGCGAATGCTACTTGCTCACATTGATATTATTGACTCCTTTATGGCATTTGCCACAACTCAGCCACCGGAGGTAAACTAGAAAATGAGTGAGATTGACGTTTCAGATTTGGATCTCTTAGCGCCGATGGATCGCTACCTAGCTGCAGGTGCACATATCGGAACACAAGTGAAGACCCAAGATATGGAACCATTTGTCTATAGACAACGCCCAATTGGCCTATACGTACTAGATGTTCGTAAGACCGATGAGCGGATAAGAGTAGCCGGAAAATTCTTAGCTCGATTTGATCCCTCCAAGATAGTTGTGGTATCTGGTCGTGTTTATGGTAAACGGCCCGTAGAAACCTTTTCTTACTATATAGGAGCCAGCGCGTTCACCGAGAGATTTGTTCCCGGTACACTAACCAATCCTAATATTGCAGGTCCAAGAAAATACATCGAACCAGATGTAGTTATTCTGACTGATCCCCGTACAGACCAACAAGCACTCAATGAGGCTGCAAGAATTGGAGTACCTGTAGTTGCATTATGCGATACTGATAATTCTACAACCAATATTGACTTGGTTATTCCTACCAACAATCGTGGTAGAAAGTCATTAGCATTAGTATACTATCTTCTAACTACACAAGTTCTCAAAGAGAGAGGCGATATGCCCGAAGACGGTGAGCCTATCTACACCCCAGATGACTTTGAACCTCAAGTACAGAGGTTCTAATTGTTCATCCTTCTATAAGAGTCACGACGCCGTTGTCGGCGTCTACCTCTATCTTTTGTCCATTCTTAATTTTTCCAATATCAATCTGGTCTACTGCAGGTATCTCTGAAATAATACAACCCACTGCAACAACGGGGTCCATTACCTTATTGACGATAGCAAGAGGAGCCTTGTCTGCCTTCTTTAGTGCATAGAGAACATACGACCCTACTGTAGAACCTTTTCCACTTGGGAAGACAAGGATTTTTCCTGATACTGATTTTCCCTCAAGGTGATGATCCTTTTCTACTATCTCGCCAGTTTCAGGATCACACCCTCCGTAGAATGATATGTCGTCTCCAGTAACTAGCGCTTCTCCCACTACTTTTCCTTTGAAAATCTTCCTTCCTTGCATTATGTTATTGCCTCCTTGATGCACTGTTTAACTGTCCGAATTTCTGTCTTGAATTTGTTCTTCCCACGTGCATAGAAACATGCTTTTGCTGAGTCCGTCATAAGACCAGTAAATCTGCCCTTCAAAGGTGCTACTGCGCAACATGCATCAGCAACAAGAAAAGCTCCTGCTTTCTCAATTGTGTCATAAAATCCCATTTTGATGGCAAGATCCTTGGTCGGCTTAGCAGTTGTAATCCAGACTGTTTTTCCATCTGCAACTTTCTTACCATCAAGCATCTCTGCTATCTCTGCAATCTCCTTGATGCTTGCATGAGGACAACCTACGCTTATGAAATCAATATCTGCTTCTTTATCATCAAGCTCTGCTCGTGCTGCGCGCAGGTCATCTTCAGTTACGACTTCAGTCTTTTTGGGGATAGTGGTTTTATTTGGTGTAATTCCCTCCATATGAAAAATTGCCACACCGCCATAGGTCGCAATGGATGCACAGAATGATTTGAGTTCTTCAGTAGTTGCTTTTTCTATACCTGTGATATACGGAATAGTCTTGCCAGTTCTAGTTCCTATGGCCTTTCCAAGAAGACCGAAATCATCAGTATCCTTTAATTCTATTTGAACATCATACTTAACCTGTGCCAATCTGTTCTCTTCAAGGTGAAATCCATACTCTGCCGTCTTTCCAGTGAGTGCAGTTGCTAAGGCACTAGGACCACCTTCTCTGTTTGTAAAAGCACCAATCACAGAATTTGCAAAACATACAGCAGAAGATTCAGCCCATGCAATATGTTCTCTAAAGTGTGGTAAATTCCCTATGAGATATGGAGTACAAGTGCATGTTGTAATCACTCCCATTCTCTCAAAGGCGTTAACTACACGTTCCTGATTTTCTGCAAAATCTTCTGGTATCCCATGCTTTTTCCATTCCAGCATATCCATTCCGGCAGGATTGAGGGTTGTTAGGACACGGGCGTGTCCATCTTCTGCCATTTCAGAGAGATATTCGAGACCTGCTTCACCAAGATTGTGATAAGATACACCCGCTATCTGTACACTAGTGACTGGGATTAGTCGTTTCGCTCCATAGATCTCTCCTA
>CAZMBV010000096.1:0-3608 GCA_964564335.1 uncultured archaeon | reverse complement strand
GCTATCTGTACACTAGTGACTGGGATTAGTCGTTTCGCTCCATAGATCTCTCCTAAGGTAGTGATAATCTCCATAGATTTTCGAGTTGCTTTTCCATGCTTTCCATCAAGCATCTCTTTTTCTTCCGTAGTTAGAGCAAGACCCATTATTACTCACCTAGAAACTTCTTTAAATCTACTTCAGGGAACTTAGCTTTGTCAAAGCTTTTTCCCTTGGTATTCATCACTTTTGTACAATCAAAGCCGCACTTAGTCGTCATCTTCGTACCAGGTTCAGCACTGGGATCAAGTGAACTTCCGGGCTCTTGATCTTTTATCAAGAGACCAACATCTGCTTGAAATCGAGTAGCCATTGCCCATTCTCGTTCTTCAGCATTGTAGATATCGATATCATCATCATATACCCAGATATGTTTCGCACTCTTATGACCTGAGAACGCTCCTTCAAGGGTTTTAATTCCATCATCTTCATTCTGTTTCTTAATTTTAACAGCAACATGTAACCAACTTGCTCCTCCAGGAGTAATGTAGACATCCAACACATCTACTCCTCGTTCCTTAACCTTCCTGAAAATAGTTGGTTCTCTTGGCATTCCCATCAGAATCTTATGTTCATCCCTTCCTGGCAAGAGACCCTGCCATATTGCAGTCTTTCTATGAGTTATCTTCTTCACTTCGAATGTTGGTTCTTGACGAATCACATCAACGGTTTCTGTTAGATCAATGAATGGCCCCTCATCATGTTTTTCTTCTAATATCATTCTCCCCTCAAGAACAAACTCAGACTCCGCTGGAATCATCAAATCAACAGTCTTTGCTTTTGTAACAGATATCTTTCGAAGAGCATTTGCAATCTCTAATTCATTTACTCCAGTTTCAACTGATGTTGCTGCAGCAATCAATATCTCCGGAGTATTTCCAATGCAGAACGCAACATCGACCTCTCCGTTTCGCTCTAAGAATTTATGAAAGTCTCTTCCTCTAACAACTCTAGCAACCATTTTGTTTTTGCTTATCTGCATGGCTCTATGAAAATCAAGATTCTGACCAAACTCAGGGTCTGCTGCAACTACAACACCCGATGAGATATATGGTCCACCATCGACCTTGTTATGCATTAGGATTGGTATTTTGTCAAGGTCAACATGATCTTCAACTACTTCTTGACAAGGGGCTTTATCAGTTTGTTCTGGTTTACTCCGTTCTTCAATAGCTCTTGCTAGAGTAGGAATGATTTGTTCTGTGGTAATCCCAAAATAATCTGATATCTGCATTTTATTGCAAAACAGGTTACCAGCTACTCGAAACGCACTTTCTTTCACATTTTCAAACAATACTGGTTGTGGTTCGAGACTTTTCAACACTCCCGCAATCTCCAGATTCTTAGAGATGCTTTTATTGATAGTAGTTATCTTTCCATCCTGTTGAAGTTTTTTGATATACTGTTCAAGTATCATGAAACCCACCTCAAAGTCCGAATGATGTTTGCCATACTCCAGGAGCTTTAGCCTTTTCAAGAGCTTCAGCTATTCGTTTTGCTGTCGATTCATCTGGTGGAAGTGCAATCATATTACCTCCACGACCGGTTCCTGTCATCTTCGCACCTATTGCACCATTTTCACGTGCTATCTTTACCAAATTATCCAACTCTTCACATGAAACAGTCAATTCTTGAAGTAACTCGTGATTCTTATTCATTAATTCCCCAACTTTTGGAAGATTAAGTTGAATCAGTGCCTCTTTTCCATCATGAACAAGTTGGTTATATTTTTCTGAGATTTCATCCCACCATTTGGGATCTGCCTCTTTCTTTATTTTTACAGCTCCAACAACTATCTTAGTACTAGCGGTGATGCCAGTCGAGGCAATAACAAGATGAACTGCTCTCTCGAGTTTCAGTCTCTCGAATTTTGGAGGTCCACCGCTCAAATCTCTCTCAAACCAAACCAGGCCTCCATAGGTTGAAGCTGTATTATCAAGTCCAGAGGGTGTTCCATGATATCCTTTCTCTCCCTCATAAGCTGCCTCGTTGACCTGTTCATCATTGAAACCAAGTCTGAATTCATCATTAAGAGACCGTACAATTGCAACACAACTGGCAGCACTAGCTCCAATACCTGAGGCGCAGACAAGGTCCCCCTCAAGATTTATCTGAAATCCCACTTTTGTCGTATCAATATTGAGATGTTTCAGTATATTCTCGAGTGAAGCTTTCTGTTCTTCGTACTTTGTTTTCTTGTATCCCGGCATTGCGGGTCGATTATCGACTAGAGTATGCCCGAAGGAACGTACACGCGTTAATTTTGCAGTTGTTACCGATGAAATTCCTGCTGCCAAAGCTGGAAGTCCGTAGACTACAAAGTGTTCTCCAAATAGAATCACTTTACCTTTTCCTGAACCTGTCCCCATGGTTTGATTCACTCACCATTTGACTTGTGAACGCGCCGTAGTTAATCGGTACTTTTGAACTCTTCCGTCGACATTTTTCTATGTTCTTTCCTAACACAAGATTATTGTTGGATTTGAAGATGAATTGACTTACTGGAGTACTTGTCTGTGAAAATACTTGATTTGTTCTGTGGGGCTGGTGGATTCTTTCATGGATTCTCATCTCTCTCTTATGACAGGCATCTTGCTATCGATATTGATGAAGACGTACTAGAAACATACAGAATCAATCATTCCAATGCTACAATATTACAGGTTGATATCAACAATCTCCACTCGCAACAAATCATAGAAGAGCTGGGAGGCACTCCTGACGTTATTATCGCATCTCCACCTTGTGAAGAGTTCAGCAAAGCTAATCCTGATAGTCGAAGGTCTACAACAGAGCGGATTTACGGTGAAGGAACTGCAAAATTACTACTAGACACAATTCGAATAATCGGAGATTTGACTCCGAAGGTATTCGTCATTGAGAATGTTGCAGCACTTCTTCTGGATGGAGGAAAGGAAATCATTAAGCGTGAGTTCGAACGTGTTGATATTAACAAAGTTGAGTTCAATCTAATCAGAGCACATCAACATGGAAACCCATCAAAACGATTACGTGTTTTTATCAGTAATATCACCCTAAAACCACCAAGAAAATATCCTCCTACAGTCATGGAGACCATAGGGGACCTTCCTTCACTTGATATCAACGAAATTTTCAATCCCGGGGAAGTAATTCCAAATCATGAAATCTACCCCTTAGCTGATGATAAGATGACGTCTGTGCGTAAAACACGCTGGGGTCAAGGAGCCAAACACTATCGCGTATCAAAGAAACGCAGTCTACCTAACTGGGTTCGTTTATTCCCAGACAGGCTTGCCACATCAATTAACGGTCTCTCTCGGTATGTGCATCCGTATGAACATAGATTACTATCAGTACGAGAACATGCAAGGCTCATGAGTTATCCTGATACATTCATTTTCTCTGGATCACTTGATAGCCAATACAATCAAGTGGGTGAATCAGTTCCTCCTCTAATATCCAAGCTAATAGCTGAAGAAATAATTGAAAAAACTATGTGACATTTTCACTATGGAATTATATCCGATTCATTATACTATAGTATAGCAGAATATTTCAAGATACCAATCAGGATTGAGTTTAGTTGC
>CAZMBV010000095.1:0-10207 GCA_964564335.1 uncultured archaeon | reverse complement strand
GGTCTGCTTGACAATTCTGACACTTGCCAATACCTTGTTCTGTTTTTGCTCCACAGTATGGACAGATAACAAGAACTTTGACAGTTTCACGTTCTTTTGTTGTGGTCGAATGAGTAGAGTATGAAGTTGAAGATGGTGCAGAACGAACAAATGTGTCGCCTTCCATGCGACCGGATAATATTCCTTTTCCAATTGCATCATATACAATTTCACTTGTCAATTTTACAGAAGCCCCAGTTTTGTTACTTAGCTCTATCATCGATATACTATCATGTGCAGATGCAACACCAACTACTTGGGATTTAATGCCTTGAGTTCCTTGACAACAAATGAAGGGCCAAGCTATAATCATCAATATAGAAATTGAGAGACCAGCTATTAACATCGTGTATTCATATAAAACGAACCCCATAAGCATAACAACTGCACCAATTGTCAGGATTAAGCCAATTGCCAATCCATTCTTTGATTCAGAAACAACCGGTGTGATATATCCAGAAATGAATAGGAGGAGACCCAACACAATCATTGGAATGCCCATCATGAGGCGTTCATCACCACTAACGAATACGACAAGTATTACTCCCGCAATCATCATTAGAATACTACCAATGAGAAAGAATTTTGTTTTCAGTAATTTCACAATATCAGACATAATTCCAAAACAGATAGGACTGGAATTTAAATCCTTGTTTTTCTTTGCTCAACGAAGAAATCATAAGGATTCAATTCAGGAATATGATAATTATTCCCTTGGGGGTGAAAGTAAATGTCAAACCACCTAAAACATATTGCAATCATTTGTGTTTCTTTATGGTTGTTGTCAGCAATGATATCAACTCCAACTGAAGCACTCGTATCTTTGGACAATGCAGAAAATCACTTAGCTGAAACAGATCTCGGTCGTGCAGAATGGAAATTAAATCATTTGGCAAATCCTGGTTTTGAAAATTGGGATGATACTCATACCGTTTCAGATCTGTACACCTACAGGACAACAGAACACTACAATTGGTATGCGACAGCTCCATGGCCCGTGAATGAAGGTTCACGCTCTAGAGGAATGCAGTCAAGAGCAATTGACCCAAATCATCCCGGAGAAGCATATTTGAGTAAGTCGAATTGGACCTACTGGGACAATCCAACGAATCTTACTATGAAGTTTGATTGGTACATTGATAGTCTACCACAACCCATAGACACCGACTACTTTAGATTGAATATATATCTAGGGTCACCTAGTGATGTACACATGTACTATTACTTCAATTGCGAAGATAGTGCTCGCACTAATTCTTCAAATTACATGTGGTTCTTCCTTAATGAGCCGGTTCAGACATGGAACACATTTGACAGAAATATCACTGCGGACTTCTTTTCAATTGCAGCGTCCTATCCTACAGAGTTTCAGCAATTCAGGTTCGAACAACACACCGAGTCTTCTGATTATTCAAGAACGTTCATTGACGATTTTTCCATGAAAAATGGAACTTCCATCTATAATGATGGAAGTTTCAAGAATGGCGATTTCGAAACAGGAGGAATATGGTATAGTGGAACAAACAATGATGCTGCTGATTTATCCCAAAGCTCAGTCAGTCAAGAGGGTGATTGGAGTCTCAATGCGACAACGAAATCCATTGGGAATCAAAGTAGGTTAAGTGTATCATATAGTCCCGAGCGTCGTCTTTCACCTCTAAATCCTGACGATTTCAGTTTCCAATGGAGGATGGATGAATACCAGGGAGCAAATGAGGATACCTTTGCATACGTCAGTGTGTCTTGTTCTAATTTATCAGAATCATTCGATGTATTCTATATCTTGGCGTATGGAGATAACACGAATACCTTTACTTGGGAAGGAGCTCGAATCATTAATGTAACTGGCTTTAACACAACAGGTCAATGGAATACATTCAGTAGATGTATTTGGAGCGATATCAGTTCATTCTATCAGACAGACTTTATCATCGTACAAGAAATCGAGATTAATATCCGTGCTGATGGACCTACTTCAGGTATCAGTATCCTTTTTGATGACATGCAGTTTCAATCAGCAGCAATAGATGATATGGGATACGAAGATCAAGGTGCTGTTAGTGATCCAATTTACACATGGGATAAAAGCTACAGCATCGATCCAAAATTCACAGTTACAGATATAGCCCATTCAGGAACCAAGGCGGGGAATCTTACCGTTATTGATGGTTATTCGTGGAGTAGTGGTGTATATTTTAACAATAGACCTGTGAATAATAAGACGGATCTTTGGCTCGATTTCTTTTGGAGAATTGAAAATGATTCTCAGGACACTGGCAACCTGTTGTATCTTGAAGTCTTCTTTGATTCTGGAGAATCGTTGGGGTATATCTTAGTCAATCACACTGATGTTCCAACAGGGAATGGTTTTGATGAGTTCATTGTACTTCCAGAAGCAAATACGAATCTTACATGGATCAATTTCCACAGAAACATCTATGATGACTTTGTAACAGTTTTTGGCGATGAACCGGATACAAAAGTAGACGAGCTCTATCTCGCTATTGAAGCAGATACAGATGGGAGGATGGAAGTTCTGTTTGATGATGTCTATCTCTTCAATGATCCGGCCCCAGAAATATCAGTAATCCAACTAACATCTCAGATTGCAAATCAGGATGTGAACGTATCTGCAACAGTCAATGACCTTAGTGCGTTTACAGTTCGTCTGTATTACCAAATAGGAAGTGGATCATGGACTGATGTACCTATGGTGGATACCGGCGGCGGTTTCAATGCCACAATTCCGGGTCAGACATGGGGAACTCAGGTGAATTTCTATCTTGAAGCAACAGACGAATTTGGACAGACCTCTGAGAGTACTCATCTTTCCTATCTCATCCCGACAGAACCAGTAACTACTCCGCTTCCAGATTACCTACCTCTTATTGTAGGCGTAGGAGTGGTTGTGATTGTCATAGGAGTGGTCATCGTCTATTATTTCATCATTAGACCGAAGCAAGGAATTGAGTAGACAAATAGCCCGGTGAAATACACTGGGCTCTTGTTCTTTTTTTCTAGAGAAGATACTCATGACAAGTATAATATTATAGAATAACCTAACTTAGAAATAGTCAGATTGAGATTTGAGTTGAGGTGGAGAGGAAATGAAGATACGAGTCCTGATCGTAGATGATGACGAGGACTTACTATTTCTTGCTGGCAAGTTTCTAACTAAAGAAAATGACAGCTTTGAGCTAGTTTCTGCAAATACCGATCAAGAGGCACTACAGAAGATTGAGGAAGAAGAGTTTGATGCAATTGTCTGTGACCATTATCTTGGCCCCAACAGTATGACAGGACTTGATCTTCTTGAATGGGTGCGCGAAGGAAATCCCAATATTCCATTTATCATATTCACCGGGCGAAGTCAGGAAGCAGTGGCAATTCGAGCTCTGAATCTAGGAGCAGATTACTATCTGAAAAAAGGCACTGAAGAATTTCGAGATTTATTCATTGACATAGCGCATAGAATTAGAACCGAAGTAGAGCAGAGAAGAATTGGTGAATCTCTGACAAAGGCATACGAAGAACTGGAGCATAGAGTAGAAAAGCGAACAGCAGAATTGCAGAAGGTCAATGAACAACTGACCAATGAGATTAGCGAGCGACGGAAGGTCGAAGATGCTCTAATCTTGCAGCGCGATTTAGGTAACAAACTTTGCAAGACACCAGACCTAACTGAAGCACTAGATTTGATTTTAAAGACTGCGGTTCAATTAGACGGAATTGATTCTGGTGGTATCTACCTAGCTGATGAAAAAACAGGAACGTTCGACCTATCATCGAGTCATGGCATCTCCGCCCATTTTCTTAGCAAGTTCTCAGGTGATAATGGTCCGACATCCATTAGAAATCCCCTATATCTCTCATCAACCCAGATACAGGCTTCTGAGGAAGTAGAGGAACAATACAAAGATCTGACCGCAGTAGCAATTATTCCAGTTCAAATCGAAGATGAAGTAGTTGCAGTCCTCAGTATTGGTTCCCATTCATACAATGAATTTCCTCCAAGAGACCGACATACTCTCGAAGCGATGGCAATACAAATTGCTTCGTATATAGCTCGACTAAGAGCTGAGCAGATGGCACTCGAAAAACAATCAGGGATTATCAGTGTCTTTGATTCTTTCAAGTACATGTTTATTGTGACAAATCCCGAATTTGAAATACTATCCATTAACAATGTAGTTTCTGAATATTTTAATTTAGAAGACACAACCATTGTCGGGAAAGCAATTGACGAGATTTACAAGATTGGAGAAGATGAAAAAGACAATTTGCGGACTGCTTTACTTTCAGGAGCAGTCATCAGCTTGGAAAACCAACTAGCAGATATAGATGGAGAGTCGGTTAAAGTGGAAACTCGAGTTGCAGCCGGAAAAGAAAATAATGAAAATATTCTCTATTTCATGAGCAGACCTACTTCTACCCAATAATAATAAGTAATAAAAGACTAAGCGAAATTGTAAGAATGGAGCAAGACCTCAATAGTACGCCATAGTATATTACGAAGAGGAGTTATCTGCCAATGGTTGAAGCAAACGGGCTCATGAAAGGACCCACTACAAGGCTTTTTGAAAAAGTCGCAAAATGGATAGGACTATCACCGAATGCAGGTCCAGTTCTTGCTGCACTATTTATCGAACATTACGAATCGGGTGAGAGACTATGTTCAGACGATATCTGTCAAATCACAGGATATTCAAGAGCAAATGCAGGTTTGATAGTTTCCCAACTAGAAGCACTCGGAGTCATCGATGGTCAAAGAGATTATGACCAAACTGGTAGAGGAAGAAAACGTGTTTTGTATACTGTAAATGGAACATTCGCAGATATCTTCGAACTCGGAGTTATCAGTATCCAAGACCGACTCAATGGAATGCTAAAAGATCTAGATACAATTGACAATATCGACGCTGGTCCTAAAGGATCATTTGCTCAATTGATGAAAGAAGTTAGGAAATCTGTTGAAAATCGAAAGGAAGCACTTCGACTGTCAGCTGATGTTTCCATTAGATAGAGAAAGCATTAATCTACCAATCAGAATGATTACAAAGTAAATTGGATAATAGTGGGTAATAATTCAGTTAATGACGATTAGTGTGATATCTATTAGGAGGATATTTGCACTACAAAAATTGAATAGGCATTCTGTAGTGATTAACCTGCTCCGAAACAAAGAGACTCTAACTTATGGGTTCCAAAATCGTCCCGAAACATACTATGGATATCGAGTTTCTTCAGGACTTGCTGAACCATAAAGTGCTAATCGAATCTCTAAGCGAAGGCTTTGCAGTCGTTGATGAGAAAAATGAACTGACATACATTAATGCTCGTTTTAGAGAAATGCTAGAGTATACAAATGAAGAAATTTGGGGTCACCCAACTCAAGATTTCCTCAAAGATGAGAATTTAAGAATTCAACGAGAGAACATTCAAAAAGAAAGAATAGAGAGATATCAAAGTATGAGCTTGAGTGGACCTCAAAATCAGGCCGTCTGATTCCAACCGTAATCTCAGGAGTTCCTATTCTCGAAAAAGATGGTGAATATCGTGGAGCTTTTACTGTAATCACTGATTTATCTGCGATGAAGGACCGGGAATGGTTGATTCGACAGAGGTAGAAATCTTTGATATGTTACGAAGATTTGGAGGTCTCGGTCTACATACAGCAAACCACCTCGCAGAGAAATACCATGGAGAGATTTCAATTGGAGATTGTGTACCAAGTCTTCACAGTCATGGATTATGTGTCACAATCCAGTTACCGAAATTATTAGTATAATAACGGAGATCTTTTGATGGGACTTGAATTGATATTATTGCAGGTTTTGAAGGTTCCTTGGCTCAATCATGTTACAACATCAATGTCGTTATCGCTTCGCGCACCTATACCAATTTCAGCAGCTCGTTTAATCTGAGGAATTTCCCAAACATCCATTCCGAGTTTGTTCTTAGCGTTGCAACACTGTAGCGTTCTGATTCCCTCTACGTCGATTGATACCATATCTCCACTGGCTAGGATGATATTCGGGGATGAACATTGTCCTGATGCAGGACCACCCGTGATGAAGCAAGTTCTGGCATCCATCACTATGAGGTCAGGATTGAAATATGATGCAAGATCTGCAATCTTTGGCTGTAAATTCTTCATATGCATTCTGATTCTTTCACTATTTCTTATCCAACCAACAAAGAGCTTCATACTCCCAGTATATCTTGCTAGAAAATGTGTTTTAAGACAGGGAGCTAGTACGAGCTTTCCCATTTCAAGTAGAGGTTTCCCAATTGATACTTTCTTGAGATATTTTCCACGGGGAATATCGACTTTCATCCAACCATGTTCATCCAGAAAAATAAGCTCTGCATCCAACTCACCTGCAATAGTAGTCAGACCTACTTCTTCAGAGATCTTTCTTGTGGAAGCACGCATATAGGAGCTTTCTATGATCTTGAGTTTCCCAGCACCAGCATTGAGAATCAGTTCACCTAATGCTTTGATGAATTCAGGATCACTCGAAGCAGGATAGGGGTCAGCAGTATTTAGATTCGGCTTGATTGTAACCGTATCATCTTGATGGATAACTTTCTCAAAGCCGCCAATTGAGTCTACAGCCTTTTTCACGGTGGTTTTCAAATCAGTCATCATAGGTATTTTACTGACGAGAAAACGTTCGTTTCGAGTAAATGGAGAATTGCCGTACATATTATAAATGCAGTAAGAGGCTGTTCTTGAAATAAACTAGCTGATAGCTGAAAATACTAAATTTCTACATAAGAACCATAAGACTTCAGACTTCAAAACTCATCAGGGAAGGTATAAGCTTTGGCAAGTAATAATGGCGCTCCAATTGGACTCCTGATTCCTATTATTGTACTCCTTATCGTTATGTTTGGGATAGGTGAACCTTGGATATTAGTTCCAATCGTTATTCTGACAATCATACTTATCTCGGGAATGTCAGAGGAAAAGAAAATCAAATCACGCGAAAGAGAAATTGATCGTCGGAAAGGACCAGAGCCTCACACCTATTCATCAGGTTATACACCGGAACCTCGTGTCGTAGAAAGTAAACCAATTTACGATCAGAAAAAACGGAAGGAGGAAGGTGTTACCTGTGGAACGTTCATTCCAATAATCATCATTGGCTGGTTGTATCTTCAAACACGATCTTGGGTTTTTCTCATCCCACTCGTCATTCTTGTTTTCGGCCTTCTTGAAACGCTTTACAATCAAGTTAGAGGCAAATCTGAGGTCAGAGAGGAGATTCGAAAAGTTGCTGGTGGCTCGGTCAGTGATATCTCAGACAGAACAGGACTCCCCGAAGAAAAAGTTCGTCAACATATTGTAGCAGATAAGAGGAGTGGTGCTACCGATGTTTGGTTCGACCCTTCATCAGGGGAGATGACATCCTCACCATTGCGAGCGGTTGGTGAGCAAACAGAGAAGAAAGTGGGTTGCACCTATTGTGGATTCGCATTAAAACCTGATGATAGATTTTGTCCCTTCTGTGGTGCTCCAATTCGTGTCTAGTCTTCTTTCCGTTTCCTTTTGGGAATGAGAAAGCCTACTCTATCGCGATAGTCCAGGTATGGTTGCCCATAACGTATGATCAGGTCTCGCTCCTCGGCTAAACACATGATATATAGAATCGGGAACCAAATGAATGAATAGATCACCAGGAAAGGCGAGTTGAGGAACAAGGCAAATGGAAACCATAAAACCGATTCTCCAATAGCTTGCGGATGACGGACTGTTTCATAGATTCCACCATATAGTGTATGCTCTTTCTTAGGTTCAATTGTTTCCTCTCCAGCATCACGTATTCCAAGATACATTAAATACAAACCAATGATGAGAATCAAGAGAGCTGCTATAATTGAAATTAAATAACTCCATGGTAGCGTCAGTGGAAGATTAAGTGGTAGGGGATAGAAATAGTACAGAATATAATTGATGATGGTCACACTTTCAAATGTACTGGCTATGAGACGATAGGTCTTACATTTAGAATACGCTTTCTCTCCTATCATCTGCTCTAGTCGTGCAGGACTTGCACTCTGAACATAGAAGATGAGGAATAACATCGAAGACACAATAAGTACTATGATATTTATCCATTCTATCAAAGCATCCACAGATACTGAAGTCACCTCTGAGAATATAAGCTCTCGCGGTCAATGAAACGTAATGTACGGTGAAATTCGTACTGATCAAGTTTTTACCGTGGTAGTGAGGTTAATATTCTCTTAATTATTGTTAATAATATGCTCGACTTAGAACAACAATTAGTCACGGTTGTAGAAAGAGTAGTTCCTTGTGTAGTGAGCGTGTCAACAACTAGACTTGCTAGAACACAACTGTCTCAAGTAGTACCAGTGAAAGGACAAGGATCAGGTGTCATTCTGACTGACACTGGATATATAGTTAGTAATGCGCATGTGGTTGAAGGTGCTCGAGACGTAGAAGTCACCCTTCACGATGGACAAACCTTCAAAGCAGTTGTTGTTGGAGAATCTAAGGTTAGAGATCTCGCAATCCTAAAAATAGAAGCTGAGAATCTAGTACCCATTGAGATGGGGGATTCTGGAACTCTCCAAGTCGGCCAATTAGCCATTGCAATTGGAAATCCGCTAGGGCTTGGTTCAACCGTAACCTTTGGTATGGTAAGCGCTGTAGATCGAACAATACAGAGTCAGAGGACCTACCTTGAAGGTCTCATTCAGACCTCTGCACAGATCAATCCCGGAAATAGTGGAGGAGCGTTAGTGGACTCTCATGGAGAATTGATAGGAGTCCCTACAGCAATGATTCCATGGAGCCAAGGGATAGGATTTGCAATTGCGGTTGATACCTTGAAAGGAGTTTTTGATGAGCTAGTCGAAACTGGTACAGTCAGAACTCCATGGATGGGCATCGTCGGTGTTACACTCAATCGAGGACTTGCTTCACATTACAGACTTGTGGCTGAGAAAGGAGCTCTGCTTCTTGAAATTCCAGATGGTCCATCAAAATCTGCAGGACTAGAACCTGGAGACGTTATTGTGTCTCTAGATGACAAGGAAATCAGTGGAATGGAAGACCTTAGGCGTAGAATCATGAAAGGAAGGGTCGGGGATAAAATGAAGGTGACTATCCGTCGAAATCATGATACATTTGAAGCTTATATTGAGCTAACTGAAGCACCACAATAATTAGAATCCCATAACGACGAGGACAATCCCAGTCAGTGTAAGAGCAACTCCGACCAAGGCAAGAGGAGTTACTTTCTCCTTCAATAGTAAGACAGATACCGGAATGGCAAAGAGAGGAGCTGAAGAAGAGAGTACTGACATGATGGCAGCTCCGACCATTGATACAGCTGCAACATAGAGAACACTACCCACTGCCATCCCAAAGAATCCTGCTATGATAACTCTGATCATGGCTTTCTTTGTTGGTAGTAACATGCCTTGCTGACTTGCAATTGCATATAATGGAACAAAAGCTACTGAACCAAATAGTATACGAACAAAGCTCCCACCGATGACATCAACACCTACAATTCCGACTTGAAGGAGAATCGTTCCTACTGCATACAGTACTGCTGTTGCAAATGCAGCAGCAAGTCCCCAAAGGTCAAGTCTTCTATGCGTTTGATGTGTTATGCTATCTTCCTGCGGTTCTTGATTTCGATTTTGTTCATTCGAAATAAGAATTACACCAATTACTGCTACGATGGCACCAGCAAGGCGTGATAGAACTGGTGGCTCTCCAAGAAAGATAACCGTTAGGAAGTATGTCAAGATTGGAAACGACATAGCTATAGGGAACGCGTACGACACACCAATTCGTTCTTGACTCCAGAGATAGATTGTATCACCAATGACAGCACCTAATGTCACGGAAATACCAAGGACTGCAATTGTTGTTAGAGGAAGGAAAACTGAATCTATCCCAGGAAGGATGAACACCAACAATGCTGTGAAAGGTAAAGCCACCCACATTTTAATTGCACTTACTGCTACCGGACGAATTTCATCGGATTGAGATCTATAGACTACCACTGAGAGCCCATATAGGGCAGTTCCTAGGAGTCCTATGAGGCTTCCAACGATTAGTTCTGGGGAGGCTTGCATAAAACTTCGAGAAATAATTCTCCCTAAGATAGTATCGGAATGACAT
>CAZMBV010000094.1:0-10466 GCA_964564335.1 uncultured archaeon | reverse complement strand
CCTAAGTACCATGTCCCACACATCTCACTATACTTCTGGTTGATTCTTGCAACTGGAACGTTAGTATACGCAACAGTTCTGCAGTTAGTATACAACACTGCACTTGGTGCGTTGGTTGGTGTGGCGTTCACATACGTCTTCATACGATGGCAGATGGCACTGGCGGCAGTGTCGCTTCCGTACTATAGACCGACGTTATGGGAGCGGAGCGGTGGCTGGAAACTCTTAGGTATACCTTTGATAGCCATCGGTGGTTTGGTTTCTGGTGCCGTATTCTTCTACGCAATGATTGCTTTCGTACCATCAGCAGAGCATGAAATTCTATTCACTGTGCTGGTATACGTACTCGGTCAACTAGCCTACATGTACTATGGTGCTAAGAACAAGGCCAAAGGCGTCGAGATGTCGGCGATTTTCGGACAACTCCCACCAGAGTAGTCTGCTTAGAATAATGAAGAGAGCTCTGCTCTCTTCTACCTCTTTATTTTTTCTTTCTCTTCTTGTTTTAAAATGAGACTAGTTTCCGCTCTAAATGAAAACGGTTGTAATTTCAATATCTCAACTGAGATTGGGCTGGTATGGATCTCTGTTTTAGTTTTCATCGAAGTCGTCGACTGGAGGATAGCCATTTCTACTCGCTTTACACGACATCGGGTCCAGCTTCTCCCAAGTAGTATAGAAGTACGAGGGGAATGCTGCTGGTCTGATCAGCAAAACTTCTGAAGTGTCATTTGATGATTGGTATGCTGAGAGAGCGTTCTTTGCTGCAGCCAAAAGAGTTTGTCTCTGTTCCTTGTCCCATACTTGTTGAGAGAAAATATAACCATCATCATACCACTTGTAGAGAATTGTATAATCATCGAGCATGATATTCTCAATTAACCTCCAGGGCCAAAATGTTGACATCTGTTCAAGCATTTCTCCTGCACCATAGAAATCAATTGCTAAACCTTCTTCGCAAAATATGTAATCTGGTCCTCTCTCTCGAAATTTCTCTCTTGGTTTGCCGAGGAGTGGTCCTGTCTTTACCCAGTCATGCCATGGAGTTTCATGTTTCTCACGTATTGTACACTTATCCACCATGTATCGAACAGCCGCTGCGTTACCATGATGAGCTAATCGCGGTAGTTGGGGTTTCCCAGCATATTTCTCTATAAGATTTCTAACCTTAGAAACATCTTCCAATGGAATATATGACCAAATCTGAAAAATTCCTGGTTCTTTGGGCAATAAGAAGAAGAATGCCATCCCTGCAGGTCCGATGATATCTAGATCTTCAACGGGCTCTTCATCTAGTGGCCATGATTTATCTCCCTTACAATATTTGACCTCAGCGCATTCGAAGGATATTACCTCATCCCATTCTAAATCATAGACGGTATGATAGGATTTTCTTTTCTTAGTTCTATGAAGTACAAACCGTACTCCCTCGGAATCAATTCCAATTTTATCTGGTTTTTCAGAGTATGGATGAACTCCTACATATTCAAAATCTGAAAGGTCAACATTGTCATCCGACATACTGACGACCAAAAGTTAACGTCCACTTAAACAACTCGGTATCATAAATTGCAAATCTTAATATGTCACCCAATCCTGCAAACATGATTAGAGGACTACTGAAGATGAGTAAAAAGCAGAAGCGTAAGGGTCTTGGAATCCCTCTTGAAGAATTCAAATTTGATCCTTCAGAACTTGATCTTAAACTAACACGGAGTCTCATCTCTGTAATTGATGGCTATCGTATCTATCGATGCTTTGATCTTACATTTGTAGGAAAACGACAACAAAAAGGAGAGCTGCCACTGAATTTCATCAAACAGTGGACAACTATGAGATCCGTATTGCATAAATTTGCAGCTGTGGGCCCAGGTGTTGAAGGCGTTGAAACCTGGTTAAAACAGAGACAAATAATTGCTTTTGCTGCTCTTGCGCTCTTGACAATCTCAGCTCCCTTGCTGGTATTTGGATGGATATTTCGAATTCAATGGATTGTTGATATTAATATCCCTCTAGCTATCATAGCTGTTGCTTCTGTCCTTATTTCAGCAATAACGAATGCTTGGTATAACAGAAAAGTTGCATGGGCTATTTTCAATTATACAGAGAGTCATCCTGAACTGCTGAAGAAAGAGAAGGAATTACTGTTTGAGTGGGTTCAGGCTCTGGTTTATCATGCAGCACGTACAATGCGAATTGAAAACATCGATTCTGAAAAGAAACTGACCAAGTTCTACAATGTTGATTATAAAGGCATTGAAGTTGTGAAAGAACCAGGTGGTCTGCGCAAGCATTACGATGTAAAAATACTTGCTGAGCGTAGAAAGAGGTAATGTACATATTAATTACGAACCACAATTGGTGAGGGTTAGCAATTGGCAAGCTAACCCTCGGTTGTGGCTATACTAGATTTTCAATTGATTTGTATGTTAAGTCGAATCCAAAATGTTTTGGACCTAATACATTCAATCCCTCTGGGCTTCGAAAGATAGGTTCCGCTTTCATACCGATTACACTTACTTTGTCACCATTCTTGATGTCTGTGTTCGTAATTGGTTCACCAGATTTCTCATCGATTATTTCAATAATATCCGGACTTGTGATCCATGGTTCTCCATCTAACCAAGTGATGTGGTTCTCGTTCTTGAACCAGACCTTAAATTTAGAGCCTGGTTTTACTCCACTACCTTTGATCACGGTCTCTCCGAACATGTAACCTTCTCTATTTTCCCAAGTTCTCTCAACGACTTCTCCTCGGAACAGGACCCATCCGCCTACTTTCTCTACAATTTTCTCTGCTGGATCATCTCCCGATTCACGACTTTCTCTGATCAACTTTCCAACTTCATAGCTTTTTGTTAGAGTACCAGGAATAATAGCTTCATGAAATGCTGCACCTTGAACAGGAAATGCAACATTGCCAAGTCTTCCCCATGCCACTTGGCTTAGACCTTTAGAGATTCGTTCGCCCATTTCATAATTTATGATATGGTCCACAATGCTTTTGTTCCCAAACCAATCAATGAGCGCCATTGGTGCCATTGAGAATTCATTTACACACACGGTGTTCTGACAAATCTCTGGAACTGCTCTACCTGAATAATCACCATCAACACAGGAAATTCCGTGCTTCATAGCAGCATCAATGGGTGCAGGAGTGTTTACACCTCCAAGTTCAAATGGTGCCACTGCGGTAAACTTGATATCCATATATTCTTCAAGAGTAGCTAATCCCGTAGATAATTCCTTTTCGAAATAATCCCATGGAAACCTTGTTCTGAGTGCCTCAATCTCAGGTGTCGGTGGTGCAATTGTACCAGAGTAATACGGACATGCAATCCAATCATTATCTGTGATAGTGTTGACATCAACAATCTCAATGATTTTACCTTCATCTACATGTGGATAGAGCATGTGTAAACCGTCTTTTTTACTTCCTCCTCCACCTGTTCCGAAGAATGAACAACCCGTTGTAAGGTCTTCCACATCAGTTCTTGTTTTTAATATTAGAGTCATTGCGCTATAACCACTCTTTAATCAAGTTAAAGAATGTTTAAGACAAACTCCTATATATTTGCGATGGAATCCAGATTTTTAAAAAAATTATAAAATTGAAGAATCTAAAGAAGGGGTTGAGAGTACTGTACGCACTCTCTTGTTTAATTTAATTATCTAGAGTTCAACTCGACCAGCTGTGACTTCGTCATCGTTGATATTGATAATGAATCCTTTCAGAATACCCTCTCGATATTCTGAACCTGGATTGACACACAATGTACGACCAATCTTTCGGAATCCTACTGATTCGTGAATGTGACCATGCATTCCAAGGAGCGGTTCGTACTTCTCAATCACAGCTCGAACTGATTTACTACCAACAGGACCTACTACTTCCATAGCCCCTGTTTTCTTAATGGAGTGATCTTTGTTTAGTGATGGTGCTGTGTCTAAGCCGGAATTGAATGGTGGGTCGTGGAAATTACAAATCAGGTTTGAATAGTCATTTGTATCAAGTCTTGCAAATTCTGTTTCCAACTTCTCCATCAGTTCTTCATCTGTGCATTCTCGATGTGTATCCCATGGAGTACTATTGACCCATTCGAGACTGATCATAGGATATCCACGAACATCTACTACTTTCTTCAGAGGGTAGATGACTCTTGGATCATTTACAATAACTTTGTCAATACTATAGTCATCATCATTCCCCGGATTGACAACAACCATTATCTCTTCAGGGATTCGCTCATTAGCCATATCCATCCATTTTTGTATTCTCTCAACCATTAAATCTTCAAAAAGTTGAGTGATGGCTCCCTTAGTTTCTCTAAGTTTGGCTAGTTCATCGGGAGTAAGGACCTTTGGATAGTATCCTTCATCTTCTGTGAACTTAATGAACTTGTCCAAGTCCTTCTGATTCTTGAAATTCTTCTTACTTCCGTGTGGCTGCGCATACCATCTATCTTCTTTCTCTTGAATGATTGGCATAATTGCCTTACCGGTTAGATCGCCACACATCATTGCAACATCTGCTTTGAAAACTTTAGGAGCTCTACACATCTTCTCCCAAGTCTGCATGCTGCCGTGGGGGTCTGCTGCTAGGAAAATTCTCATTTCGTTACCTCTGGTGTTGTCGTTCGGCAATCAATACCATAAAGGCTGGACCACCGTTCGTTCATAATCTATCACGCCTAGTTTAAAGTTTAATGGTCCAACATAAAACATGACTTTAAGATTGCTTTTAAAAAACGGCAAATTTTATTGCTGAGACACAAGATATTAATGATGCGTAGCTTATAGTGTTAAGAACGGGCAGTGCTCTGTCTGTAAGGTGAAACGATAGATGACAGGTAAATATGGACCAATTCTCGAAGAATTCATGGATGAAGCTCTCCGCATAGAGAAAGCTGCAGCGGAACTGGGACTCCCACTTCGTATTATTGGTTGCCTAGCTTTTAGATTGAAGAGCCCAGAATTTGCTGATCTGCACGTAAAGATGGGTAGAGAGGTCACGGACATTGATTATGTATCCTACTATAAATATCAAGGAAAACTCATCAATCTCTTCCGGGATGATTTAGGATATCATTGGGTTCCGCCAGGTTTTGCTAGAGCAAGTACACTTAGAGATTTGTTCATAGATAAAAATACAGGTCGGAAGATCGATGTGTTTTATGACCACTTGGATTTCTGTCATAAGATTGATTTCAAGAAGAACAAACGATTAGAAGTTGATAAACCAACAATCCCGCTGGCAGAGTTATTTCTTGAGAAAACTCAGATTTATGAAATCAATGCAAAGGACCTCAAAGATCTGGTCATTACATTCTTGGCTCATGATGTGAGTGAAGAATTAGATGATACTGCGGTAAATGGCCCATACATTGCAAAGATACTAGCTGATGATTGGGGTTTCTATTACACGGTAACAGAGAACATTAAGAAATTCATCAATTTTATTCCTACTCTCACCGAGATTACGCAGGAACAAAAAGATCTTGTCATCGCCCGTGCAAATAAGATTCATCAAATGATTGAGGATGAGCCAAAATCACGTGGGTGGAAGAGACGAGCTAAAATAGGAACAAAGAAGCGCTGGTATAAGATTGTCCAATCGATGGACGAAGTAAAAGGCACCGATTAAATTGCACATGATAGTTTGAGGTTTGATTAATGAAGCTGTCAAAAGAGAACGCCTATGACATGCTTACTGGCGTTGGAATACTTGGTACAGGTGGCGGTGGAGACCCCGTTACTTTCGGGAAACCTCTGGTAGATTGGGACTACCAACGTGACCGAGTCTATGAAATCACCGATCCTGATGATATCAAAGATGATGCATTCATTGTCTGTGGAGGATACATGGGATCAGTTACTGCGTTCATATCTATTGGGCATATGCTGGAATCATGGGAAACTCGTAATGAGCTTCATGAAGCTATGAAAATATCCGAACGGATATCCGGAAAAAAGGTCGCCCATCTCGTTCCTTTTGAACTGGGAGGGACTAATACAACGGTAATGTTATCTTTAGCTGCAAGGTCTGGTATAACCACTGTTGATGGAGATGGCCTCGGACGGGCTGCTCCTGAAACACAAATGATTACCTTCGTCGGATATGGTATTGACTTATGTCCTATGCCTGTGGTAACCAAAAACGGGAGTGTTGTGATTGTTGACAAGACAACGAGTCCTGCTCTAGCTGACGAAATTGGTCGTTTTTCTGTGGTTCAAGATGGTGGAGCTGGTGCTAATAATCACTATTTCCAATCTGGCGCTCAGCTAAAGAAGGCCGTGATTCCAAACTCTATATCAAAATCGATAGAACTTGGTGTCGCAATACGTGATGCTAATGCAAACGGAAATGACCCAATTGATGCTTTTCTTGATATTATGGGTGGACAGATTCTTACCCGTGGGAAGATTGAGGAAATTAAAGGTGAGGACCGTGCTGGTCATTGGCATGTATTAGCGAGGATAAAACCGGAAGGGCTCAATGGCCGATTTCAGGTCGCTGTCAAAAACGAATATATGATGGCGATGAGTGATGGTGAGCCTGTGGTAATGTTTCCCGACCTTATTTGCATGCATTATCCAGATACGGGTCATGGTGTCATGAGCTCTAATCTCAAAGAAGGTCTAGATGTTGTTGTAACTGCTGTTCCAGCACATGACCGTCTTCGTTTCGCTGGAAGTACTAAGATTGGAAAGAAAGCATTCTCTCCAGAGCGATATGGCCATCCAGAACTCGAATACAAACCAATGGAAGAGATAATAGGAAAGTTACACTAAATTCTAGTGTTAGCTTTTCCCTCTGCTAAATTAGGAGTAGGTATCACATGACTAAACTAGCCCTCATTGGTGCAACTGGTATTGATTGGTGGACAGATCCTAAAAAGAAATCATTCATCGAGTTGCATACGCCACCTGGATGTGAAATTGGGAACTTTACTCCAAGACATGGAACTCATAGTGTTGAATCAATCACTGATGAAGCATACAACTCTCCGTTTATCCTTGAGCAGGTTATCAAAGCAAACAAAGATGGCTATGATGTCATACTCATTGATTGTGCGTGTGACCCAGTACTTGAAGCTGCTCGAGAGGTCTCGAAAGTGCCTGTTGTAGGCCCACGAAATACTGCACTTCACTTTGCTCTCACTCTTGGAACACGATTTGGTGTAGTAACGGTTCAGGGTCAATCATTGAAGAGATGCATTGAACACGGAATTCGGAAAGAGGGTCTTGAACCATTCAGCGCTGGAGTTCGTTTTCTGAAGATGCCCGTCTTAGATATTGCAAAGAAACCTGAACAGGCTCAGAAAGAGATTCTAATTGAAAGTAGAGACCTTATCCAAAACTATGGCGCTGATGTCATAGTTCTCGGATGCACTGCACTCTCCCATGAAGTTAATCTCAAACCCATTATGGATGAGTTGGAAGTCCCGATTATTGATCCATGGATTATTGCAGTTAAGACAGCTTTCATGCTTGTTGAGTCTGGATTATCTCATAGTAAAATAGCATATCCATTTCCTCCAAAGAAAAAAATCAATGAGGCACCCTCTTTAGAAGGAGCCTTTGATGATATTCTGAAAGAGTAAAATCTATACTTTGGAGTTGTTTCGTTCTCGTATTAGAAGTGGAATAATCCCGACAAGCACTATGAATGATAGAATAGTACACATCAGGTATGGCAATGCTCCATTGAAATCAACTAACCACCCACCAACAATAGGTCCCAAAAATAGTCCAACACCACCCATACTTTCGACTAATCCTGCATATGCTCCTTTTTCGGTCTTTGTTGCTGACACGATTAGATATAACGCTCCAAGATAACTAAGCCCCACTGCAGTACCCGATATTGCAATTGCAATTGTGAGCATCCAGAAATCGACGAATAGGAAAAGAACCCCTGATGATATAGCTGAAAGCGCAGCCCCAATCAAAATCATAGAACTCATAAATTTTTCAGGAAGTCTAGCGATTATAACAAACGCTATTGTTCGAACCCCATTCCAAACTAGTAGCATGGTGCCCCAGTCATTTGCTGATAGACCTGGTAACGATTCAACATAACTTGGGAAAAGTGCAAGTATCACAGTTGAAATTACACCCCACAACATGATTGAAAGATATGATGCAATGAATCGAGGACTTGTCTTCGAAGATATACTATCACTCACCGAGTATGGATCCTCCGATTCTGTTAAGCGAACTGTAATTGATTTTCTTTGATATCCCTGTAGAAAACCTCCGATGAGTCCCAACATTATGAACTCAATAGCTATCACAACATAGATACTAGATGCAGGTCCGTAGTTACCCTCCATGAATGCAAGAATAAATGGACTAAGAATCATACCTGCACTCCAGGCTGTGGAGAAATTGCCCAAAACTTCACACTCTGCTTCTGGCGTAAGTTCCGCAAGCATAGCCTGATTTGATGGTGCAATGAACCCATAGACCAATCCTTCCAATCCTCTGATGACAATGAGATAGAGTGGAGTGGCAATTGGATTGAGAAAGAGGACAAGCACTAGAATATATGCTGAAATAGCAACTAGTAGTGATTTTCTCCTTCCGATTTTGTCTGAGAATCTTCCTCCAAGAGCAGGAGAAATCATGTATACTATACCAAATGAGCCCATCGCCCAGCCCATTTCAAAACCAGATCCTCCCAGTTCTCCAATATACCAAGGAGCAAAAATCTCCGTTGTTCCAAGGGTGAAAGTCACAAGGAATGTAGCAATATATGCAACCAGACGATTCCTCTTCTTTGAAGATTCTGGCATGTCTGGTTTTTCATCATCATCTAGACAGAATGGTTCTAGGGGCTCATGCATTTACTCAAATCCTTTTACTTTAGTTGATGAGAGAATTCTGAACCTAATACTTTGGCATTTTCAACTGGATCTGTGCCGGGAACTGGGAATGCAACAACAGTATTAGCACCAGCGTCAACCATTTCTTGCAATCTTTTGATACAAGATTCTTTATCTCCAACAAGACATAGCTCGGTTATCATTTCATCAGTAATGAGTTCAGAGAGTAGAGCATCATCACCCTTCCCCAATGCATCAGCCATTGCCTGGGTATCCTCCCGTTTGACACCTGCGTGGGACATCAATGGACTACTCGGTTGAGAATGAGGTAGATATAGTTTGGAGAATTCTCGAGCAATGTTGATTGCCTTGTCAAGGTCCTCATCAATGACCATCGGCATGTAAGCTACAAGCTCATAATCATCTAATGATCTTCCGACCTTCTTTGCGCCAGCCGCAACACGCTCCCAAGCAAATTTGACATATGCTGGTGTGGTGAAAATAGAAAGAATCACCCCATCTCCGATTTCTCCTGATAATTCGAGACCTTTGGGTCCTTCAAAAGCAAGGTAGATGGGCGCACTCTTTCTTACAGGTTTGAAAACAAGCTTAATGTCCTTTGCAGTGAAGAATTTGTCTTCATGATTGATATTCTCACCAGTCATGATCTTTCGTACTAAATCTACACATGCACGTGTCCTAGAGAGTGGCTTCTTATCATAGATTCCCATCTGGTCCATCCAGAACGGAACTCCCGAACCAAGGCCAAAAACAGTTCTTTTATTGGACATTTCATCAAGTGTAGCGAATTCCATTGCAATTAATGCAGGATGTCGTGAGTATGGATTAACCACTCCTAGACCTATCCTGATTTTTTCTGTAGCCATAGCTGCGGCTGCCATGTATGGAATTCCTCCTCTAAAGAAATAATCTTCCGCAAACCACGCACTACCAAGACCATATTTTTCAGCGACTATTGCTAATTCTATAGCTTCATTGACTGGGAACACTCCCGTCATTGCAACACCTAATTCTTTGAATCTTTTCATTGTAACCATCCTTCTAAAATAAATAGAAAAGAGAGGCCAAAGCCCCTCAATTATGGCAGTTTCCCAAGTTCATCTAGATAGTCTGCTATATACTTCAGATCTAGTTTCTCAAGGGTTTCTCGAGTTGGCCAACTTGTTTCTCTGTCCCACTCATGAAGATCATAGTACTTATCGAGCATCCCATCTAGCTCTTCTTGCGAGTTGGTTGCTCCCTTCAGTGGTCCAGATGCTGCTCCTTCGTTCATGAGTCGCCAAGGCAAGTTGTCATGTGCTCTAGTTGCACCTCGAGTGACATTGAACGCTTTTTCGATTGTGCAGACGCGTCTTCCGGCGAGCATCAACTCATCTTCTGTCATCTCTATACCAGTTGCAGCTGTGTACAACCTAGCCATATTGTCTGGATTAACACCATATGCTGCTGTCGAGGTGAAGACACAGAATCCCAAAGCTTCTGATATCTCGTAACAATCTTCATGCCACCGAACGATTTCCGCTCGGAAATTAGTGAAATGCGGTGAAGCCCATTTCTTATCCCCTGTTATTTTCTCAATGACATCTATTGCTTCAGGACTAGAACCAAACTCAGCAA
>CAZMBV010000093.1:7771-10649 GCA_964564335.1 uncultured archaeon | reverse complement strand
TACTATGATTACATCGGTCTAGCAATTCTGGATGTGGCAACAGAACATGCATCCAAGGGTCTCATGGGACTTGCCGAGCTCATTGTCGAAGTTGTACGGCGCCTTCCTGAAATAAAATCTGTTACATACAACGATGTGATTGAAGCAGTTAACAGAGTATCGGAGCACGGTCTCATTCCCGGGATTCGAACTCTAAGAGGCGGAGTAAAAGTTGTCGAACTACGGCCTCTTGAGCTTAGACGAGATCAAGCCGATATCATCAATTTGGCTGCAACTAAAGGACATGTTTCTGTTGAAGAAGTAATGATGCAACTCAAATGGTCTGAGGATCATGCACGTCAGGTTCTATCAAGTTTAGTCGATACTGGTATGGCTGTGGCGGACATTCGCTTTTCAACAGGTGGGCGATACTACTTCCCTGGTCTAAGGTCTCGGGATAACTCCGATCCAAAAGCCTTCGGTGCATAATTCTAAGTAATAACCAGAATTGCTCCTCTCTTCTTATCTACCCACTCGGCAAATTCTTTCTCAACCATTAAAGCAAGTACAATATAGAGGTCTTTTTCAGGAAGCTTGGCAAAACTCTCTCCGGATTCTTGGATGACAATTGACTTCACGTCCAGTCGCAGTTTTCCTGTTTTCAAAGCCCATTCATAGAGGAGGTCTGCCCAATCCTCCAGAGGTTTCCAGTAGACTCTCAGTTGTCTTTTCTTTCGGTCCGTCCACTCTGCTACTTCTTTATCTATGAGAACCTTGGCAATCCTCTTGAATGAATCAACCTTATTTCGTAAATCTTTGAATGGTGGCTCTGCAATGAACGTAGCTAGAGAGAGAACATGTATTGAATTATGCTCAGTCCACTGCAACAAAAAATCTGCCCATTCCTCTGCCCATAGGTCTCTATCATCATCTCTAGGTGGGATACCGTACATCCACTCACTCTGGGCAGTACCCCCCCACGAAGGCATCAGGATTGATTCTTTGGCATTCAACTCTACTTGGGTTTCAGCACTCTTAATGTCTGCTTCTTCAACAACTTCAATTTGTTTCACAATCTCCGGTTCAACTTCCACTTCTGGAGAATGTGTTTCAATTTCGACGGATTCGACTTCTTCCTCAATTTCTGGTTCGATTTCAGTTTCAACTACTTCTGGCTTAACTTCTTCTTTTGTCTTCTCTCGAGGTTTTTCCTTCATTCCCACTATCTAGGAACCCTCCGCCCAGTCAATGTATCTTTTGACATCCTCAGGAGGTGTAGCAGGTCTAATATTCTCGATTGCACTCAAGAAATCATCCCTAGAAACAGGTCGGATATCCACAATTTCTCGTTCGTCATCCATTCTTCCGGTGCGCTGAAGGTCTCTAATCGGCTCCATTGCGGCTTCACGACAGACAATACTAATGTCACGACCACTGTACCCCTCTGTAAGATCAGCCATCTCTTCATAATCAACTACGGGAGAGACCTCAATGTCCTCCATGTGTATCTCAAGAATTGCAGCACGAGCTTCAGTATCTGGTAGAGGCACATGTATTCTCTTCTCGAACCGTGATCTAAGGGCAAAATCTATCTCCCAAGGCAGATTTGTAGCCCCAATCACCGTCACTCTCTCATCCTGTTCACTTGCTAACCCTTGAAGCTCAGTAAGGAGCTGGGTCTTCATTCTCCGTTCTCCACCTACATCATCACCCGATCGAGAGACCCCGATCGAGTCCAATTCGTCGATGAAGACAATTGCAGGTTGATTCTTCCTAGCAATCTGGAAAAGGTGCATAACTAAGCGTTCTGATTCTCCTAACCATTTGCTTACGATGTTTGCTGCTGAAACGTTGAAGAAGGTTGCATTCACTTCTGAGGCAACAGCTTTGGCAATGAGTGTCTTCCCACAACCTGCAGGTCCATAGAAGAGAATTCCCTTCCATGGTTGTCTAGCTTTCCCTTTGAAGAGCTCCGGATGTTTCAGTGGCGCGATGATTGCGTCATTGATAGCTTGTTTCGCATCTCCTAACCCTGCAACTTCAGACATCTTGATATTCGGACGTTCTGTGATGATGGTGTCAGCAATCATCTCACGAAGTCTTTTTTCATCATCATCAAGTTCCTGGTCCTGTTTGGGACCAGCAATAGTTTCCGATTCCGCAGGAGGACTATCTACCCTGCTGGGTGGAGTGGCTAACCCATCAACTGGTCCTGCAGATTTCTTCTTGATACCTGAGAGATACCTGACTCTATCAACACATTCCTGTGCTCGGTCGAAATAGTGCTTTCTAACCGACGGCAAAGAAGCTGAATTTGCCAATTTTATGAGAATCTTACTGGCCTTCAGATAATACTGACAAGCCTCGTTCTTCATTCCTCTCTGATCGAGCTCTATCGCTCTGTCAAGCAGAGTTTTGAGCCCTTGATCTAACCTATCACTATCTGAACCGGCCATGTGAGTTCAAGTTTACACAGAGTGTAAGATGTTAAAGTTTCTGTGTATTCTAGAACATACGCTTATTGGGCGCGTAAGTATATTCACAAACTGCGAAAGTTTAAACGATAAGGCCCCCACATTGATTTAAGCAACTATTGGGTGAAAATCTTGCCGTCAATTAGAAAAGCATTTGCCTGGGGAAAGAAAAAACCTGACGTAGGAGAGATATCCAGTCGACTCCGTATTCTCAGTAAGCAACTTGCACGTCAACGAAACAAACTTGAGAAGGAAGAACGTGATACAAAGGCAAGAGCAGTCCGTGCAAGAAAGGGTGGGCAAACAGAAGCCTACAAAACATATGCCACTGAGATGTTACGTTTTCGGAAATATGCCCTATCTGTTGACAAATCACGGCTCCAGATTTTGAAGATACTCGCCCATCTCAACCGGGCTCAGACATC
>CAZMBV010000093.1:2794-7671 GCA_964564335.1 uncultured archaeon | reverse complement strand
CTTAGTGATGTTGAATCTCTCGAGGATGATATCCGATCACTTGAACGTGAATTAGGAATGTGACCTACCAGAGTCTATCCCTTGTTTCTCTCGACTGCCGTTCAATCTCTCGTCTGGTGTTGTAGGAGTTTCTCATTAGGTCCTTGTACCTTCGAATGAAATCTTCAGTAACAAGTCGACCATCTCTCAAGAGATGGACAGTTTCTCTAATCGCACCATGAATGGACTCTGCATCTCTCTTGAGATTATCAAGAGATGCACTTGTGCTATATGATGGTTCATATCTATCTACTGGTTCATTTCGCCCAACTTCTCGCTCTAGCTCTCTTCTGAATGTATCCGGAGAAGTATATCCACTTCCTATTGGGATATCGTATACTCCCCGAGTCGGTTGGGTCCATGATGGCGCTTGATAGGGATTTCGTAGTCTTGAAATTGGCTCTTCTGGTCTCTGATTAGTCGATAAAAGAGAATAGACCATTCCTTCAATTTTGAGTCTTACGTCACTAATACTGATTTCGTTCTGCTCGAGTTTCCGAACTCTCTGCATATCGGTCTGGATGTATTTGTCGAATTTCCGTGCAATTTCAACATAATCGGGAAGGACCTTTTTTGTTTGATCAGTACAAGATATTTTCACGTCACCCTGCTTTAATTTGAGGACAAGATGTTTACGGAATCGACCATCTTCTTCGATTGATTTTAAATACACAAGTGGAAAGTCGAAAATATTTTCCATCTTTCTGCGGACTCTTCCGACCTCAGCTATAAAGATGAATCTCTTGTTCGTTACGAAGAGGGTTCCACATGCCTTATCATTTTTGAGAAAATCGCTTCCTGTTACTTTGACATCTGGTAGTGCGCAGACCGGGAGTTCACCAACCGAGAGTTGGTTGTGCTCATAAAATTCTGCAAATTGATTCTTATAGTATTCAAGACCATCTAATTGTCTGCGAACTTCTTTGAGCGTGGAACGAAGGGACTCAAGTGATTCATCAACATTCTGTTTGTAGTAGATGCCTAATTCAGTAATTCTATTCGTAATCCCTTCTATGTATGGAAATTGTGATGGCTTCCACTGATTGTAATCGATGAAGTTCTTCGTTTCTGCTGCCATTTTTCTTGCAACAATCTCAGCTTGACTACCTACTCGATTCTTGATTGCAGGTAGCTCATCTTGAATTCCTTCAATTTTCTCTTCGATCCATCTATAGTGCAGGAAATTCGCCATTCGTAAGGAAACTAACAAACGCTTTGTGGTGACCATCTTGTTACTGAATTCTCTCAGTTTGGTATGACCATACTGAATTGCCATTATTGCGTGACGCATATCAAGTGCGAGAGATCGCCTCTTATCTTCAAGTCCAGTGACCCTCGAGGAATGGCAACGAGAGCATATATCGACAGTTCGCTTTCCTTTAGTGAGATTTTCTGATTCACACTCTGGACAAATCTCAAATCTCTCTCCTGGAATGGATTCTCCCAAAGAATGATGACAGTCTCCACATACCGTGTACTCATTTGACCTACTACTGAGGCAATCTGGGCAGAGGACAACGCCGCAGTCCTCACAGATATGGGTTGCTCTACTGTTTTTGCAGGATTGGCATTGTTCTGATGAAATATCTTCTGTCATGTGAGTACCTCCGGTAATCTAATTCTATCGAGGAGCTATCTAAGAATAACCCGTGTATTATTCGGGGCATATCTGGATTCTCACGTCTATTTTGAGGGGAGAATGTACAATCCATATTAGTTATATCTGATTTTAAAAATTCAGAGTTAATTCTAAGGCGATTTTCATGGAAGACCTTGCTACCGCAGCTATTGAGGCTGCTCTCAAAGCTGGTGTAAGTTTCGCGGATGTACGGATAGAAAACACTTCGACGACTATCATTGAAATCAACGATGGTGTTTCTAAGCAATCAATGGCATCCCGACTAAAGGGCGCAGGTATTCGAGCATTCATCGATGGTGCATGGGCATTTGGACAAACAACAGATCTTTCTTCTTCTGGTATGAGGAAGATTGGTGATTCGGTTGCTAAATTGGCACTGACAACTAAAGAACAAGTTTCAGAGAAATTTGAGATTGATGGTCCGATTTTTGAAGACCGCTTTGAATACAATGTGAAAAAACCATTCAGTAGTATTTCAATAGATGATAAGGTGTCCTTGGTCAAGATGATTGATGACCAAGCCCGTGATTTTGATAAGCGAATCGTATCCACTCGTTCTGTCTACGGAGATATGTACACAGAATTGTACATCGCAAATTCTCTTGGAACTAAGGTCTATGCTGAAAACTCAATTCCTCGTATCATTTCTGCTCCCACCGCAAAAGATGGCGCAAATCGTCAACGAATTTTCAAATCTCTGGGTGTGCGCGGCGGGTATGAAGTGATGGATACTGATGCTGCGAAGAATATTGGACACGACGCAGCTGAACTTGTTATAGAACTTCTATCATCTATACCCGCAACAGGCGGCTCCTATGATGTAGTTATGGATCCAATATTGAATGGAGTCATGACCCATGAAGCATTTGGACATGCTGCTGAGGCTGACAATTGGCCTTCACATTCTACTGTCCTTGAAGACAAAGTCGGCAAAGAGGTTGGACCCGAGTACCTTAGCATCACTGATGATCCTACATTGGATGGCCAACGCGGCTCTTACGAGTATGACTGGGAAGGCACGAAGACAAAAAAACGGACTTTGGTTAAAGATGGAATTCTCACCGAGCTCCTTCATAGTCTTGAAACTGCGAACCGATTAGATATGGATCCAAATGGTGCAGCAAGAAGTCAATCGTTTATGGATGCTCCTCTACCGCGGATGTCCAACACGTTCATGGAGCCATGTGATTGGGATGTAGATGAACTCATACAAGACACAAAAAATGGAATTCTTCTCTGTAGCTTCAACTATGGATATACGCAGTCTGCAAAAGGTCAGTTCATGTTTCAAGCAAGTCATGGATATATCATTGAAAATGGTGAGAAGGGGCGAATGGTTCGGGACGTGTCTCTTGCGGGAAATATCCTCGAGGTATTAGCTAAGGTAGACGCAATTGGTAACGACTTTGAATTAGACGCTGGTTCTTGTGGTAAAGGTGGTCAAGCAGTTCCTACAATGACTGGTGGCCCTCATGCGCGTATTCTAAATATGCCCGTTGGAGGTATGTGACTTGACTAAAAGACTTCTTGACATTGGAGAAAGAGCAGTCAAACTAGCAGAGAAAATGGGTGCTGAACAGGTTGAGGTTTATCTGGCTAAGAGTCGAGCCTATGAAATAGAAGCTGAGAATAACGCAATCAAGGGCGCAAGCGAACAACGAGATGCAGGTATTGGTATTCGAACTGTGATAGGTAAGAAGATTGGATTTGCCTATGTCACTACCCTCAATGAAGATGATATTACAGAAGCAATATCTCACTCACTCAGTCTAGCCAAAGCATCCTTGGAGGATCCTGATTTTGTAACATTACCTAGTTCTGGCGGCACATATCATAAAGCAAAGAAGCTTTTCGATAATAAGGTCGATACACTATCATCTGAAGAAGCAGCTAGACTTCTGATTCGTACAATCGATGCTACAAAGGAAAATCTAGAAGGGATGGATTTTGCAATTGAGGCTGCTATTTCTAGTTCTTCTAGCTTTAATGCAATTGTGAACAACCTTGGTATTGCAATGGCAGAGTCAAGAACCTCGGTTTCACTCTATGCTTATCCTGTAATCAAAGAAGGTGACGATCAGACCGCAAGTTATGAGTATCAGATTTCAAGGGACCTCAATGATATAGATCCCGAATATATTGGTGAAACAGCTGCAACGCTAGCAATAGGATTCTTACGACCTAAGACTATTGAGGGTGGTACGATGCCAGTGATATTCGAACCTCTGGGAGCAAATTCAATATTGGGGCGTGGATTTGCTGGTGCTGTGAATGCAGAAGAAGTTCAGATGGGCCGTTCATATATTGCAGATGCTTATGGGGAGTGTATTGCATCTGAATCTCTCGAAATCATAGATGATGGCACTATTCCCGGTGGACTGGGAACAAGAACATTTGATGCTGAAGGATACGTTTCTCAGAGAACACCAATCATTGAATCTGGTGTATTGAAGAATCTCCTTCACAATTCATACACCGCAAACAAGGATGATGTTGAAAATACAGGGAATGCGGCACGGCCTTCATATTCTGGATTACCTCGAATCTCCACATCTAACTTCATATTAACCCCTGGGAAAGGTACTGTAGATGATTTCATTTCTGAAATGAAGAAGGGGATCGTTTGTAGGAATACAGGTGACCGTCCCAATATGACGACTGGAGATCTGAGTGCCATGGTTATGGAGGGTTACTATATTGAGAATGGTGAAATTAAATTTCCTCTCAAGAACACCCTCATCGGTATCAATATGAAAGACCTCCTCACGGGAGTAAGTCAGGTCGGAAGTGATAGTCGAACGACCTTCAGTATGATTGCACCCTCTTTTGTAATTGAAAATGCTAATATTACATCAGGGTAGATTACATTCGATCAATAACTGGGATGCCAAGTATCTGTAGACAATTTGCCATAGTTATTTTGAAAGCCTTAACAAGTTCCAGCCTTGCCTCTCTCACACCAGATTCTGCTTTCAATACTGGGCAGGAATCATAGAACTTGCTGAAAAGTGTAGCAAGACCATATCCATAGGCTGTGATTCTATTCGAAATGAAGCTGGTGCCCCAGAGCTCTTTCTTCATAGCTTGTGCAACAGCCAGTATCTCATCAGGATATTTTGCGATGGCTTTGACTAATTTAAATTCTGGATCTGATGCGAGTTTGCTTAGGTCTGCATTACCCATTTCATCTTGTTCTGTC
>CAZMBV010000093.1:0-2694 GCA_964564335.1 uncultured archaeon | reverse complement strand
TGTCTTCCTGAGAAATCCTCTCCCTCAAGACCAACGAACTCGTACGCAATATGATGTGAATTCTCACTTTCCTTCGAGTATCCCATTAGGTCTAAGACAGTATAGACCATCTTCTGTGGGTGCGCCTGTCGTGAACCTATAACATTCAGGACAATATCGAACTTACCGAGGTTTCCTTCTTCCCCTTCAAGGGTTGTTCTCTTTACATACTCCCCATTAGGCTGCTTTTCGAATACTGAATAGTGAAAGGGGTCTTCTACAATCCCGAACTTCCAAAGCTGTAAAGCAACATCTGCACCAGTATAGGTTCTAGTTCCGTCTGACCTGAATAGAATTTTGTATGGATCGTTCATATCTTTGAATTCATCAATCACTGATAGATTAGCAACGATGCATCCCGCCTTGTCACCTTCTTCTGGGATTGAAATATTGTCGCATTTGAGAATCATATCTTTTGCAAGACTAAGGACACCACTAAACGCTATCGCACTCTCCCATACCTGTAAGTTATGGTATATTCCAAGTCTATATCCAGTTTGGTATTGGCTTTTCACACATTTTCTGACCATTTCTCCACTGAGTTTCGCATCATCACTCTGAAGGTCTTCAAGCTGTCTCGAAACCTCGCGAACTTCTTTTTGAACTGCTTCTGATGCATCGAATGCTTCCTGGACATCAACGTATAATTCTCCGAGAAAGTGGTCGTACTTTTTGTCACCAGGATCATCATCAATCTGCTTCAATTTCCAGACAAGTTGCGCAATCTGCAAGCCTAGGTCATTGATATAATCGAGTCGAACAACTTCGTATCCCACAGTTTCAAGGATGTTGGCGAGAGTGTTTCCAAGAATTGCATTTCGAGCGTGTCCAATATGCCATGGTTTGGATGGGTTCACAGCAGGAGATTCTATCAGTATACGTTTGCCTTTGAACTGAGAACTCTGACCATAATTATTGCTATTATTCATGGCCGTTAAGATTGTGTCACGAGTGAAGGTCGACCTTTCAAAGAAAATGTTAATGTAGGGTCCTTTTGTTTCGATTCTGTTAATGAGTGGCTCCTTTTCAATCAACTTCTGTATTTTTTGTAGTATGTCAGAAGCGATTGCAGCTGGATTCTTCTTCAGTTCTTTTGCTAAGGTAAATGCAAGAGTCGAAGCAAGATCTCCCATGGAAGATTCTGGGGGAACTTCAATCGAGTCAAGAACAATATCGCCTGTAGTTTTTGCTGCCTTTGCTAACATTTTCACTACTATTTGTTTTGCTGAATCCCATGGATTGTTATCAGTGACTTTGGTCAATACTGTGTTCTCCTCGTTATATCCCTCTCACTCCTAATGTCTTCATAAAGTAAACGCATGATTGTATTAAATCATTAAAATGAATAAAAACGACAGGGAAAGAAACGTAAAATGTTTGAAAACATTCAAATTGGCTTCTATAAGTGAATGAATATATTAACTGCACAAAGATGTACATTGATGTTTTATTAATTTTATAACTAACTATTTAAATAAAATGCACAATCCTTATAATCTTTTATTGTCTGCGCAATACTACTCGTCCTCTTTGAGGATTGTAGTCCACCGCCGTGCTTAACGTTTTCTCTCATGCGCCTGGGAGATTACTTGCATTCGAAACATAGACAGCTCGAACCGCAGTCCTAATCCCCCATAGGACTGCACGGAGATGATTGGACTGGCCAGCAAGCAATCTAAGATGAAACAAACGAAAGAGCGTATGGGTGCCACCAATTACTGTTGTCCTGCTTGTTCTTGTGATGATGTTTACATTGACCACACACGAGGTGAGGTCACATGTTCGAATTGCGGTGTTGTTCTTTCTGACCGCTCTATCGATCAAGGTCCAGAATGGAGAGCTTTTACTGCTGATGAGCAAAATGCTAGACAGCGTGTAGGAGGTCCGACCGACTGGAGCAAATTCGATCAGGGTCTTACTACCATTATAGGTAGACAGAACGTCGACGCCTCAGGACGAAAGTTAACTTCCACTAGACGTGCGCAGATACACCGACTCAGAAAATGGCAGATACGCACTAAAGTACACTCTTCCGACAAACGCAACCTTGCAGTTGCAATGACCGAGCTCCATAGGATAAGCTCTCAGTTGAGTATTCCTTACTCGATTAGAGAGACATCCGCTGTAATCTACAGGAAAGCCCTCCGCAAAAGACTGACCCGTGGTAGAACCATACTCGGGATGATTGCTGCATCCTTGTATCTTGCATGCCGAGTACATCAAGTACCACGACCTCTAGAGGAAGTATGTGATCAGATTCACATCACCCGAAAGGAGCTGAGCCTTTGTGTTAGGTTGATTATTCGCTACCTCAATCTGAAAATTCCCTTCAGTTCCCCAATTGATTTCATTCATCGATTCGGTACTGAGTTGGACCTTCCTGGTGAAGCAAAGAAGAAAGCGATTGATATCCTACAGCTAGCAAAGGAACAACGGCTTACCATAGGGAAAGATCCCAAAGGAATGGCCGCTGCAGCAATCTATGTTGCCAGTATTCTCACTGGCGCACGTAGGACTCAACTGGAAATTGCACGTACCGCTCGCGTAACAGAGGTTACCGTGCGGAACCGCTACAAGGAAATGGTGGAAAAGCTAGGTATATCCACAACTTGAATGAAGGGGCAGGATTCAACTCCTGCCCTCTCCCCTATATTC
>CAZMBV010000092.1:0-10734 GCA_964564335.1 uncultured archaeon | reverse complement strand
TTGAGGATGTTTCTCCAACCATCATAGCTGAATCATTACGCAAGTTCTGTGCAATGATGCCCGAAGATCAGCAGATGGAATTTGTCCACTTGAAGCCATATCACCGAAAGATTGACCCAAGATGGTTGATTGATATCGGAGAAACAATCGAGGAAAATCTGACTGAGGTCGAACAGGACCTCAATGAACAGGAGTCTGATGACTCTGTGAGATACAAGTTGGGAGTTGTTGATAGGACTCTCTATATCTGGAAGCGAAACGTCGATCCCTTTGGGTATCTTGAACTATTCAATGACGAATGTTTCTATTTCAGTAAGGAGGATGGGCGTGAACTAATTGATGATGTTCGCAAACACTTGAATCTCAAGGGAAATTACCAATTGAGCAAACTTCTTCGACAGATGACAGATATCGATGAAGGGAGTCGGAAGTCAATTGGTGATGTCACCTCCGACCTGCGTCATGATAGGAATCATCTCTTTGGGGAAACCCTTCGCTTCATGCTAGATGTCACAGGGAAGAACCTTCATGATATTGCCCCCAAGATCCTTGCCATCGGTCAGCAGGAGCAGATCAAGACTCCTCGTATCATAGAGGGAACAGAACTACTTGTTCTCATGGCACGGCTCTATGCAATCACTGCTTCTGATGGGCATGTTGGACGAAAGTGGAACTTTTTAGGGTATCACGAGTACAATGAGGACCGTCTGGAGATTGTGAAGGAGCTCGTTCAGAACTTTGGTGAGGTCAGGTATTCCTACATATATGATAAAGGTAAGAAGTTCCTTGTTTTTCCAACCAAAGACGAGGTTGGATTGCGATTTCCTCATGTGCTTGGGCGTCTGATGATCAAGCTTGGCATACCAAGTGGTGATAAATCGATTCAGAATGTTGGACTTCCCGATTTCATTCTGAATGGACCGCCAGAGGTCATGTGCGCATATCTTGAGGAAGTTGTACCTGAGGATGGATATTTTTCCTTTTCAGAGAAAACGCAAAGGATTGGAATTAGTAGGAATGTAGTCCTCTATGATGGTGAAAAAGGTGAAACATATGGTTTCACTCAGAAATTAACCCCCGTACACATCAAACTGATTCAGAAATATGGTACCGAAAAATGTGGACCGATAGGAAAAGGAAAGAGCTTAACCATAGGGCGAATGCGAGAAATTACGCAATCAAAGGATATTGACGAATCTGAAATCGCTACTCAATTATTGAAAATTGCACTAAACAATCCTGATACACTGTTAGATGATGAGCATAAAGTAATCCTGAGTTTGGGACTAACATGCCAGACACCTAGATTACAAGAAGTGACTTGGCTTGAAAAGACCGGCCGCGTTTCAGCATCATGGAAACTGACTATGAGTGACCTAATCTCCCTAGCTAAGTGGGGAATAATTGCGCTTCCAAATGATGAACGTAAACGGAAGACTATGCTTAGCTGGATGAAAAGTAAACCTGAGAAAGTAAGAATTGCACACGAACAATTGAGAAGAGATGGCTATGTCCTGTAGAGAATGGATTATTAGTCTCTTGTGTTCGACACCGAAGTAATTATAGGTGAATATCATGCCTCATCCATCTCTACAATATCTTCGCACTGAGGTTTTAGTTAATGGATCCGTCTTCTGTCCAGGTTGTGGCAACGGGATCACCATGAATTCATTCATTAAAGCAGTTCGTGACCTTGGTCATGATGACTTTAGTGAGTTTGCTTTTGTGTCAGGTATTGGATGTGGTGCATGGATTCCCTCTCCGCATTTCAAGGCTGATACATTGCATACAACCCACGGTCGAGCAATTGCTTTTGCAACTGGTCTGAAATTATCCAATCCTGAACTGAAAGTGGTCGTGATCAGTGGTGATGGTGATCTTGCAGCAATTGGTGGCAATCACCTCATTCATGCAGCACGTCGAAACATCGACATGACTGTGATTTGTTCTAACAACTACATCTATGGAATGACTGGTGGCCAAATGGGTCCTACAACCTTCACAGGAGACCGTACCAGTACCTCACCTTACGGTAATCCAGAGCGTCCCTTCGATCTTGCTCGCTTAGTTGCAGCAGCAGGCGCTAACTATGTGGCCCGATGGACAACAGCACATCCCATTCAGGCATCACGCGCAATGAAGACTGCTCTTGAGAAGAAAGGATTTTCATTTGTCGAGATGATTTCACAGTGTCCTACTGCATATGGCCGCAGAACTAAGTCTGGTGATGCAGTTGATATGATCCAATGGTTTAAGAAATTCCCCGTACGCAAGAGAGGAGACCCAGTGGAACAGAAGGTTCCTACACGAGATGGAGTGGATCTTGGGGTCTTTGCTGATAGAGATGAGATTTCACTCATTGATTCTATGAAGGCGACCTATGCTGGCTTGGAGGACTAGAACATGAGAACTGAAATCCGGCTAGCTGGTACTGGTGGTATGGGTGTAGTTCTTGCAGGAGTTATCCTCGGTCATGCTGCAGTTACATACGGTGGTCTAGAGGCTATCCAAAGCCAAAGCTATGGTTCAGAGGCTCGTGGAACCGCTGCAAAAAGTGAAGTAATCATCAGTGATGAACCAATCCACTATCCAGAGGTACGAAAATCCGATTACTTTATCGTGATGTCACAAAAAGCACTTGAGAGGTATCTGAGTGGTGCAAAGAAGGGAAGTGTGGTTTTAGCAGACCCAGACCTTGTGAAGACCAATGAGATCGAAGGGTATGAAGTCGTAGAAGTTCCAGCAATGAGAACCGCAGATGAAATGGGTACGAGACTCGTATCCAACATGGTCATGCTTGGAGCCTTTGTCAAAAAATCCGGGCTCTTTCCAATTGAAGTCTTAGAAAAGACATTGGCTGAGTTTGTAAGTGAGAAGTTTCTACAGGCTGATATTGATGCAGTTCGTGCTGGTGCTAATCTAGTCTAACCACCATGAACCAGAGGCAGGATAGTCAGAATATCTCCATCTTTCAAAGTAGTTTCGAGACCTCCTGTGATTCCTATATCTACTTCGTTACAGAGAATCATAGAATCACGATCAATATGTGCAGGTTCTTTCCATATCCTCTGCAGATATGAATCATGTTCGACCATTTTAACAAACAGGTCTCTAAGAGTAAGACCCTCCTCTAATTGGATTTCTACGATTCCACCGTCTATCTCCCGTGCGATTGGTCCTCGAAACCTGACTGAAATCTTCATAGTATGTCCCGCTCGTTTTGCTTGAGTGAATGCTTGATAAAGGACTTGTTTTATGCTCTAGTCTTAAGCTCTATATACGAAAGCGATTGGTTGAGAGCAATGACTGCGAATTGTGAAACTGAAACCACTCCAGAAGTGGTATCAAGCAGGTACGCTCGCATCTTTGGTCTTGAAGACCCAACGCCTGACGCAGTGCGCTATGTCAAAATCCTATCAATCTTACTTCCTGCTTTTGCCGCTAGCTTTCAGATTAGCACCACTTTCTGGATGATTCACATGGCAGAAACTCTCGGTGGGGGTGATTACCTTACAGGTCTTACACTCGTTGGAGTATTAGTTGTCATCCAGATGGTGGTTCAAACATCACTTGATTATCCCACTGGTGCACTTGGGGACTGGATTGGGCAACGATATGTTATCGCTTCGGCGTTGCTCTGCTATGCGTTAGCTTTCTATCTATCTTCGCTGATTGTTATCGGTAGTCCATTCATTGTTTACGTGGCCATATACGCTCTCTTTGGGTTGGGATCATCACAGGAGAGTGGTGCGTTCAATGCTTGGTTTGATAATAATTACAAAGTTGCGATGCCTCATGATAAGGACCGAAAGCAGTATGGAGTTTTCCAAGGTCGACTGGCTATGGTCTGGCAGGTGTCCTCAACACTTGTATTGATTCCTGGTTCTTGGCTCGCATGGCTCTACAGTCGTCAATTTGTATTCGGGTTCCAAGCGATATTTGCCGTTCTCCTTGCTGTTGCAGTCCTCAGACTTGTCAAGGATTTACCTGGAGTTACAGAGGAAAAGGAAGAGAAACCCTCTATCAAAGAATACGGGGTTCTTCTGAAAGATGGGTTCAAGTTCCTTGTGTCCAATAGGTTTGTCACTCTGCTAATTCTCGGTGAAGTAGTAATGTTTAGTACGGGTCCCGTCTGGTGGAACATTTTATTGTTCCCATTGTACTACAGTTACCTTGTTACCATGGTAGCAGTTTCTGCTTTTCGAACCCTTGTTTTTCTCCCTCAGGCTGTAGCAAACGAGCGAAGTGGTGTTCTTGCTAAGAGATTCGAACCTAAAAAATGGATACCACGTTTCAGGTTTCTTCAGTTTGCTAGTGTAGTATTCTATCTGCTACTGGCAGCAATTGTCTACTTCTTTCCCGGAATCCCACCTGAAACTGATCCAGAAACTATTGAATTCCTCAGCGTAATGATTCCTTTCACTAATTTCCCCCTGATTGAGATACCAGTTGCAACAGCGATTCCTGTGCTCCTCCTCTTCTTATCATTTGTTTCGTTGAATCTCTTTGGTGGAATTGCGGGAATTCTCACTCAACGGGTCATGTTAGATGTTATTCCAAACCGAATTCGAAATTCTATGTATTCCCTACAGCCAACTTTAGTCATGTTGATTTCAATGCCCCTCATCACGTTCTTTGGGTGGTTTATCCCAATCTCAGGAGGATTCACATGGACTTTCATCATTTGTGCTTTCATTTCTCTCATAGCTGTATTGATGATTCGACAAGCATTCAAGTATCCAGTACCTAAGGCTGAAGCAGTGGTCAAGGCAGATGAGGACGAGAGAGAAGAGGTCCAAGAGATGGAAATTACCTAGGACATTTCGTTTACATTCCGAATGACTGTCTTAGAACCTTAGGGTTGAGTTTTCCAGCATGGTACACTTTTCCAGTGTCTATATGGTTGATTGTAACCTCTGCAGGACTGAAAAGTAGAGGATCCACCTTGTAGAAATCAAATTCAACACTCTTGAATAAATTGTAAAAAGGTTGTCCATATTGGTCTGAAGTTGACGATGGAACCTTCTCCACTATCTCCTGAAAATTATCATCTTCTGACTTTACAAAATAGAATGTTCGCCCACCATAGAGAATGCAATCGTTGGTTGATCCCATCGCTTTACTATCATTCTTAGCAACTGGCGCAATGGGCGCAACACCATACCCTCTTCTTACTTTCTCTGGGTCAAATCCTATCTCGTGGAGCTTATGCATACCCACCTCAACAATTCGAGATGAAATTTGAACTGAGCCTGCAAGGCTTGCAGTTGGTACAACAATACAGTACAGGTTTGAGGTAGAAATCTCGCATTTTTCAGCGATATAATCTGTAACCTCGTCTGAGGGTTTTATTCTACTCTCCAAGACGATAACTCCTTTCTTTGACCTATCTTTGTAATCTAACTCTTCAAACAGTTTCTTTTCCACTTGAGCCAACGCTCTGGCAGGACCTGAACCCATTGCAAAGTATTTCCCAACTTTGATAGTCCATCCAGCATATTGTGATGCTAGAGTAGCAATCTTAGGGTAGTCTGCTCCCACAATTACAGCAGGTAGTTCAAGATCCCCAATATACATCGTGTTGAGTTTGATAGAACCGAGTCCGCCTAGACAAACCTCTCCAATGAGTCTTCCAAGTTCTGCGGTCCCTATACACTCAATTCCTGCATCAATAACCGTTGTGCCATTCTTACTCTCTGATACCTGACAGTTTAGAGTATCTTTGCCATCTAATATCGTTTTGACAAATTCTAGAGCTCCTTTGTTCACACTATGGTTCAACTTCTGCACAATCTCCACCGGATTTCATTCATCTTTCGCTAAAATAGTGTTCCAGTGGGGATTGTAGTGCTTCTTATGTGTTGGACCATACCACATTATTAAGCAAGGAGTGTATTTGTCACATGGATGTTTCACAGATGGAAGAGATAACAATCTGGAGCGAGACCAAGAAAGGTACAAAAGTGGTTGAACGATTCCCACCAAATACAACAGCAATCAATCTTAGTGACAGGCGTATCGGTTCTACCGACCTCTCACCGTTAGATCAATTTCCGAATCTTGAGGTCTTAATCATATCAGGTAATGAATTGCAAAGTATCGAACTCGAATATTTGAAGACGTGTGAGAATCTACTAGAACTTTCACTCGGTAGTAATGAGATGGAAACAATTGACCTCTCTCCCTTGGCAAATTGTAAGAGTCTGATGCATCTTGATATTTCGTATAACAAACTTCGAGATATCAATCTCACACCTCTTGCACAATGTAAGGACCTCAAGGCACTTCATCTCTATGATAATAAGCTTGAAACCATTGACTTGTCAGTTCTTAGTAAGTGTAAGAAACTGCGTAATCTGTCTCTCAATAACAATGGCATAAAATCACTCGATATCTCGGCTCTGTTTAAGTGCCCGAATTTCATGCAATTCGGTTTGGATGACGATGTCAAACTTACTGCTGATAAGAAACTCAAAGAAGCAAATCCGCCTCGGGCACTGAAGCCATTACTTGGGAATATTGATTGGTACTAAGACGAAATCTTTCTGACCTATGTCTAACAATTGATGGTTCGTGAACCACAGCTGAAAGTAACTTCTATGTTCCATCCTTCTCCTGCCAGTGTCACCACTTTGCAAATTCCATAGGAATTCACAATTAGCAAGAGCTTCGTCAACGTTCATCGGGATGGAATCCCTCCTGAAGACCTGGCTTCTTTCTCCTGTCTTGATACTAGAACATCACTTCCAGTAACAGTGAGCGTTTCCACAGTTCTTACCACGGTGGGGCCATTATCACTCTCACCAATTCCATCGCTGAAACTAGCAAGGTCCGATTGGACATGGTGAATAGCCGCGCACTCTCCAGAACTCGATGTCAGTTCCTTCTTGGAGAGTAAGGACTTCTCTCTGGAAGAAGACTTCTTCTTTCGGGCTTTCAGTCGTGAGTATTTCCCTGCTTGCACAGAGTATTCCCACTTACCTAGTCCTATCTTACTATTCTATCATAATCATTACATATGAACTCCTACAATTGTATAACTTCTTTGAATCTCCAATTACAACCAAATCAATAACTGATTCAACGAAATCTTTATCTCTAATTCTCAGGGCAAATGCGAATGACATGACTTTAAGGAATGTCAAAATGCCCCAGTAGCTCAGCTGGTTAGATCGCATCCTTGGTAAGGATGAGGCCGCGAGTTCGATCGAGTCGGGATTTCCCCGATTCGGAACAAATCTCGCCTGGGGCTCCACTTATTTTGATCCTGTAACTTTTCAATCTTGAAATCAACTGGTTTTACACCATCCCCACAGGGCTGGTATGTCACACCAGGTTCCGGATATTCCATATCTCCTCCTTAGTAATAGGCCATTAGAGTAGTGTAGAGATCATGCCATGCGCGTCTACAAAATCCTGCAGGTCGATCGCGGTGGTCATTAACGATGAATTCTTGACCTAGTTTCAAAAAACAAGGTGGAATCTCTTCACCACTATAGGTGATTCCATGGTCAGGTCCGAAAAAGTCCTCGGGAGTAAACATCTTGACTACAGTCACTTTCAATCTCGTCGTCATAATTCAATCACACTATCTTTTTGGATAGAGTATTGCTTCATTATGACTTACTTTCAGCGCAACCTGCTATGATGTGTATCAATCGGAGTTCTGATGCTCTTCTAGAAAACAGGAAATGTCTTTGCATGAATCTCGGAGTTTCTCATTCTTTCTTAGTTTCTGAAGCGACCGAATAACAAGATATGCTCCAACTGAAGCAAGCGCAACTATCCCAATCACAAGACCAACAATTAACGATAGAACACTATCAACTGAATAATAATTTGAAGTTGCAATAAGAATGGTCAACAAAGACAGAGGAATAGTAAGTATCCCAATTCCTGTTCTAAGTTCTGCAAGATGTGTTCGTTTCTCAGAATCAATTGTTCGAATGAGTGCAAGTGATGTCCTCATTCCACTCTGGGAAGTTTGTTCGTCAAAGTCGTTGGAATCAGAAGTCAATGTTGTCCCTTCGTTAATCTTCGAGTAGAGGGTCTCCAGGCCACAATCTTCTACCATGGCGTCGACGCCTAGCAAACAAACGGGAAGCTTCCTCTGGACCGACAAGCTCTGATACTTTTCTAAATGCTTCAGGGTCGTCTTGCTTATCCAACCATTTTTCAATCTCTTTTACCACTGCTGGAGAAAGGTCCTTTGCTAGTTTCTTCTTTCGACCCTTTTTATCCAAATCGAAATCATCAGGTCCAAGTAGACTCATCGTGCTCACAATCTATTATTGAACAACTGTTATGACTTTATAACCTATTTCTTGTAGATGACTTATGTCATCAATCAGAAATTTCTGTGTTTCACCCATCTCCTGCCAGCGTCACCACCCCCATTAATCCAGAGGACTAACGAGTTAGCAAGAGCTTTGTCAACGTTCATCGGGATGGAATCCCTCCTGAAGACCTGGCTTCCTTCTCCTGTTTTACTACTGGCACATCACTTCCAGCAACAGAGAGCGTTTCCAGAGTTCTTACCACGGCAGGGTCATTATCACTCTCACTAGTTCCATCACTAAAACCAGCAAAGTCCGACTGGACAAAGTGAACAGCCGCGGACTCCCCAGAACTCGATGTAAGTTCCTTCTTGGAGAGTAAGGACTTCCCTTGAGAAGAAGATTTCTTCTTTCGGGCTTTCAGTCGCGTGCTTCTTATTGCATCCACAATATTAGCATACTTACCTAGTCCTATCACAAAACAATGTGGTGTTCAATATCTTATGTACTCGTACATTTTCAAGAGCATTTTATGACTTTATTCATTCCCTGATAAAGGAGAGAAAAGAAAAGAGGTAGTTAGTACACAATATCAAAGAGGATTCTCCGTTGCCAATTCAAACAAACCCGGACTTGCAGTGGTGGAAGAAGACTACTGTGTATCAGGTTTACCCACGAAGTTTCAAAGATAGTACTGGTAATGGAATTGGCGATATTTTGGGAATCATTTCAAAATTGGATTATTTACAGGATTTAGGAGTAGAAACCATCTGGTTTTCCCCATTCTTCTCTAGTCCACAAGCAGACCATGGGTATGATGTCAGCGACTTCCGAAGCATTTCTCCTGAATATGGGACAATAGCTGACTGTGACAAACTCATAGAGAACATTCACAATCGAGGGATGTATGTTGTATTTGATATGGTCCTCAATCATACTAGTAACCAACATCCTTGGTTTCTAGAATCTAAATCAAGTAGAAACAATCCTAAGCGTGACTGGTACATTTGGCGTGATGGACAAAAATTCGGAGGAAAAAAACCGCCAAACAATTGGAAAGCGATGGTGGGCGGTTCAGGATGGCACTATGATGAGTTGACTGATCAGTGGTATTGGGCACAATTCCTACCATTTCAACCTGACCTTAATTATCGTAATCCTAAGGTTAAGCAGGAGATGTTTGATACTATTCGTTTCTGGCTAGATAAGGGGGTTGATGGATTTCGTTTGGATATCATCAACACAATCTACGAGGATGAGGCTCTTCGAAATAACCCATTTACATGGAGGCTGTTCCCATCAGAAGAGGATGATAAAAGCTTCTTTCAGAACAAGATACATACTATGAATCATCCCGACAATTTTACATTCATTAAGGAACTTAGGAATGTATTAGATGAATATACAGACCCTGAGAGATTCTTAGTTGGTGAGATTACAGCTTCTCTTGAATTATTGAAAAGATACTGCGGAGATAATGTAGATGGGACTAAGACTAATGGTCTGCACCTCACCTTCCAGTTTCAGTCACTCAACACTAAATTTAACGCTTCAACATTTAGAAATATAATTGAGAGCTACGAACAATACTTCACTGAACCATATATCCCCACTTGGGTCTTCTCTAACCATGACCAGATGCGGCGGATAAGTAAACTTGGAAATAATATAGATAAGGCAAAGCTCAATACAACTCTACAATTAACAGCTCGAGGAGTCCCCTTCATTTACTATGGCGAAGAGATTGGAATGGCAAACCATAGACTCCCATTGAAGAACGCTGAGGACCCTATTGGTCAAAAATACAGCAGGATTCCTCAATTTCTAGTCAATCTCCTAACAAGAAGTGGTTCACTATCACTCAATCGCGATAACTGCAGAACTCCGATGCAATGGGATCCGTCACTAAATGCGGGATTCTGTTCTGAAGAACTAAAACCTTGGTTACCTGTGAGTCCTTGCTACCAAACAATCAATGTTCACTCTGAAGAATCTGATTCTAACTCTATATTGAACTGCTATAAGACGCTCCTAAAACTTCGCAAAGAAACACCAGCTCTTCACTCGGGTTCACTTAATCTCTTACCTCCATTCCTATTTGGAGGTATACTCTCTTTCCAACGAGTATACAATGAACAAGTCGTGCAGATATGGTTAAATTTCTCCACGAAACCAACCCGAACTAGTGAAATCGGGGAAAATCCAAGGGTTCTATTCTCCACAGTCGCTGGCTGTAATCCTCTAAAAGATACTCTACTGCATCTTGAACCATATCAGGGAGTTGTCCTTGAATTATTTTCATGAATCCAGAGATACTCTTATAACCACAAGAAAGGAAAAAGACGAAAACGTGGGTCGGTGGTCTAGATTGGCTACAAAAGGCCACTTGTGACCTTTGCCAAAAATGATTCCTGGTTTGGGTCTTGTGGACTCATCGTCCGCTCGCAAGGCTCCAGGG
>CAZMBV010000091.1:0-10814 GCA_964564335.1 uncultured archaeon | reverse complement strand
CTTCTTGGAGTAATCGTTCTCCACAAAGATAGTGGCCTGCCTGTGTATTCAAAGATACTCAGAGACGGGCTTGAAGAAACTGTAATCTCAGCTTTCATCAGCGCAATCACGAGTTTCCGTGGTGAGTTCGATATAGAAGCATCCTCTGAAGAATGGGGATTGATTCCAATTTCAGACATTATTAGAGTGATTTCAACAAACAAACTAGTCTGTGCATTCATCACAACGGGTAATCCTTCACCCGAGCAGAGGGAGAGGATGATACAGTTCGCAAAGACAGTCGCATTCATCTTTGATGATACTATGGAAGAAGTTCCGATAGTGGTGCTAGATCATCATACTACACAGCAGTTCAATTCACTCTTCGAAGATCTCTTGGATGGCCAGCTACTGAGAACCTACAAATTGGATGAGGTAAAGAAATTCCCAACATCTAGCTGTGCAGACGAGAGAATTGCTCGGAAGCACGGTGAAGAGTTCAAACTAGAAGATCTCGCAACAGAGATTGCCTCTTGTGGTCTTGAAGAAGGAAGGGTGTACAAAGCCATCATGGAGGCGCTAGAAAATCATTACTTAGTAACAACAGATGATTCACCGTTTGCAACTGAATTGCTTCGAGCCCCTGATACAGTTTCAGAAGAAGGCTAAAAAGAATAAGAAAGGTGAGAGGATTCGCTCTCACCTTGAAATATCGTTCTACTCAAGATTTCGTACTAGGTAGTAATCAATCCAGTTCTTTTTCCTGATTAGTGGAACTATGAGAATGAGTAGAGCTACCAATACTGCAACGATGACTGCAGTATTGAAAATCAAAGGTATCGCTGTCCATTTTGATGCAATTCCTACGGATGCCCAAATCACAACAATGCCATATGCAATATCCCGTCTGAGCACAATCATCAAAGTAGTTAGTAGAAGAACAACTACAAGGATTAGTGAAGTCCATAGAATCTGGATATCGTCAGCGAATACGATATTTGCATTAAGAAGCGCTGCGGTGTTGGCAATTGTAGCTAATGAGATCCAACCGAGGTATATACTAGTTGGAAGATGGATAGCTAGCTTCTGTTTCAGTGGAACCTCTTTGATTCCAATCTCTAACTTGACATAAGTCAAAATAAGAACAACCAGAAAGCCAACAATGAGAAGCTCACTCCAAATCAATAATGGAGTGTTGTTGTATGAATAATGGAATAGTATTAACCAAGCCACATTCAAGAAGGCTCCAATGAGGTATAAGTAACCAATCTTACCAAGATATTCTTCGTTTACTTGATCAGCCTTTGCCTGGTAGATCATGAAGACGAACAGAAGAACGTAGATTGCACCCCAGATTGAGAAGACATATCCTGGAGGTGTGAAGTAATTCGGAAATGAATCTGCTACCATTCCAGTATTTACACCGTTGAAAGGTAGAATGTTTGCAAGTGCATTCATCAGAATTGTGAATACTACTGCAAAGATGTTTATGATTTGGAATTTTTTATAATTATCAGTCATAGAATTAGACTCCCACAATTGAATTAAGTTAACAATTGTTATTTATAAATCTACCGATTAGTGGAAATATTACTTTTAAAAGTGGAACTTGTATATGCAATTAATGGAACGACAGATATCAGCCATAATACCGTCGTGCTGCAAGATACACAACAAGAAGGGCAAGTGTGTAACATCTGAGAATAGAAGAAAGTACAAACCTTTGTGAGTTATCGAGCAGCCTCATTGCGAAGTCTTTTGAATCTCATTCTCGTAAGTTGCAGTTGGAGAAACTCTGAATGTTCATTTCTTGCTCAATACTGGGAGGACTTAGATCATCATCAAGTCCTGAGAAAGTACTAGCAAACATGATTCGAGCTATGGTTCATGTGAAAAATGCAGGATATGACACTGTAGAACTTTGGTACTCCAATCTACCAGACTGGGTAAGAAATACGATACATGAGGCACTTGATGACCTTTCTCTGAAAGCTTATTCAATACATTTGCCGAAATTTCTTGTATCCTTTGATGAAAAGGAGTTCAGTGATTCAGTCCGTTCCTTATTCGATTTAATTGGAACTTTTGAGCTCAGGGTAGCTGTTTTGCACCTTCCAGAACAAGATCTACTCACAAGTACAAGATGGGCAAAGAGGTATGAAACCCTCCTCAATGAAGCAGAAAATGCAGATTGTATGTTGACTTTTGAAAATGTTCCATACATCAAGGATGTCGACTTGTATATTCGCGATGAGATTGAAAAACGCAACAATAGGTCCTTGGGTATCACTATAGACATGGAGTTTATGCATCTCAATGGTTCAGATATGAACTGGCTAACAACAACTTTTGGAAATCATATTGCCAACATCCATTTTCGTGATAGTGATGGAAGGTTATTAGGAGATGATAACAGGAGGCACTATCTCATTCCAGGGGAAGGCGAGATTGATCTTCCTCAAGCGGTCAAGACACTACATGGTTCTGGATACAAAGGGCCTCTTACAGTTGAGGTCTCGCATCGACATAGAGAGAATATCATCAAAGCCAAACTGTATGCAGAAGAATGTTTGAGTAATTTGTAATCACTCTCTGGTTTTTTGCCAATCCTTTCGGATTGCGGTTAGATGACCTGTATGATAGTTCAGATGAGTGAATGCACTTGTTATCACTTCTCTGACCGTCATTCCAACAAAGAATGAAGGAGCAGTCCCCTTTTCGATTCTACGTTCTAAATCAGATTCACTAGCACCAACAATCCAATTGAGAAAATCTCTTTCACAAGAATCATAATAATTTTGGATTTCATCTTTAGAGGTTCCTTCCCAATCCCCTGATGTTCCTGGGGTGTATAGTTTGAAGAGCTCGGGATTCTTTGGAGACCCAGTCTTAATGAGCATATTAAGAGAGAAGTCATAGACGGCTGCTTGATGTGCTAGAACCCATCCTAATGACGCCATGCCCGTCCGTGGACGATATGAGAGGTCATCACAACCCGCTTGTTCTAGAAGATGGATTTCCATCGCCCTCCATTTTCGTGTTGAATCTGCTGCCAGTTGAAAGAGCTCAACATCGTTCATAATCACAATTCCTTCAAATAATTGTAATCAGAATACATCTAGTTTCATTTTAGTGTTCACATTTCAGAGAAGTCGATGTCGCTGCAATGATAAATGGTGCAATCGGGTGCTAATCATAACATGTAAATTGAAATTCTAAGATACTAGAATGATAAACATGGCATCAAGACCAATCTCGGGGCAACTTTCCGCAAAAGAACTTCAAGAATTGAGAAGACTCATGGCAGTAAGAATGGCTCTTGATGAGTGGAAGAAGAAGGGGATCGATATGGACATTGCAGTATGCCCCATCTGTAAGAGCCCACGTTTAATCGATATGACTTCTTCTCATGATCTGGGTGTGTTTCCAGGGTCTTTGCAACCTGCGCTTTATTGTTTAGATTGTGGTTGGTATGGTAGAATTGCACCTATAATGTCAAATCGTCCTGAACAAGATGCTATACTGGAAGACCTTCAAGGAGCATTTGCCCCATTAATGGACCCGGATGAAGACCCCTTTGCAGATGTTCTCGAAGATGAGGTAGATTAGTGCTATTCGCGTGGAACACGATGCAACTCGTACACCAATGGATTAAAGGCATCAGGACATGCATGTGTCGCAACGCATTGATTGTCTAACCATGGAAACCTTGCATTGTGCATCATTGCATAGATTTTGGGTAGCATAGAGTACATTGCACTGATGCAGATTTTTCCTTTTACTTCGTCACCTGTGAAGAGAACTTCGTCGCCAACTTTATGTCCAGCAGCACAGTTTCCTTCTTGTTTTACTACACGGCAAAGAATGTTCCAAGGCTCATGGCGAATACACTTGTCGTCTGTCATGCATTCAGTGTATGCAATTAACCCTTGTTAATCTAACGAAATTCAAGCTTCTATCTCGTCATCAATACTAAACTCTTCATCTTTCTCAGGTAATGTAGAACATTGGGTACTCCTTGAATGCTTGAATATTTTGACTTCGTCTGGTGCAAAAAGAGGGCCTTCTTGTAGGCATTCACCACAAGATTTCAGACTACTTTTCACAGCTAGTGGACCAATTAACTCAAGAATCATTGTTGATAGTGCAACTACACCCAGGATTAGCACGCCCATTACCTGTGCATCTCCACCCAAAGCTACAAAGGTTTCCTCAATTATGAATGAGAGACCCAGTGCCACGCCAGCTTGACAAAGTAAACAACCACCGAGATATTTTTGGACCGCCGGATCTTCATGAACGATACGAGCACCAAGAGAGGTTCCAAGATATTTGGCAATAGTTCTACCACATAGATAGAGACCTGCAGTCAATGCAATTAGTAGAAGAGTTTCTGAGGTTGTCAGAAGTTGTGCCATTCTAGCTCCAACCATTACGAAGAAGATCATCACAACTGGAGCCATCACACGTTCAAGTAGTTCAGGAATTTGATCCTTTTCGTGGCTTATTCTGGAACTGACCACATATCCAAAAACCATAGCTGCAAAAATATCGCTGATACTGATGTACAATCCGAGGGAGTACAGATATCCGTTAATGACTTCTATGAATCCAATCAGTAAGATAACCATTCCAATCTCAAGTTCGAGAAGTTTTCCTCTATCTTTCTCTCTGTTGACAGGATAGAGGAATAAAAATCCAAAGAAAATACCCAAAACTACCGAACCAATAATGCCAATCACAGGTTCTATCATAGCTGATGTCAATGTTATTGAACTGGAATCAATAGTCCATAGTGCAAATGCGATTGCGGAATTAGTTAGAATCACAGCTGCAATATCATCAGCAGCAAGAACAAACATGAGTGATGAAGTTACAGGTCCCTCGCAGTCACACTCCCATACTACGTCTGCTGTTGCTGCAGGAGCAGTAGCACTAGCAACAGCTCCGAAGAGGAGTGCTGTGGGAAGTGAATATGGAAACGCAATTGATGATAGTATAAAGTACGTCAGAAAAGATACAACTGCAAAGGCTGCAGTAGCCTCAATAATAACAATGAACACGAGTTTTCGAATTCTTTTTCCTGTAAGAGCAGGATTACTTAATTCGTGGCCGATATTATACCCAATTAGGCCAAGAGCCAAGGCTACAAAAAATCGAAGATCTTGGATACCTTGAGTCGTAAGGATATTGGTCAAACCAAGTATTACACCAGCAAGCATAAATCCTAAGGTCTGAGGAATTCCTAGTCTTTTGAGAATAAAAGCACCAATGTACGCAAGTACAAGTGCTGCACCAATGGTAAGTAAGAACAGCTCCATGGATATGCTCACCGGACTTTGAATAGATAGATATCGATTAAAACTGCGTATTGCCTATTGAAGGTATTGATAATAGCTACTAATGGAATGGCTGTCTAAATGCTCTAATCCCTATTTGAGTAACACATAGAAATCACAAATTCTGTTCAAGAAGCAATTATTGCACTTTGGATTCTGAGCACGACAAATATCTCTACCATGACGTACTAGATTTTTGTTTAGAGAAGGAATACAATCCCGGGGCATAATCTGCTCTAACAAGTCGTGAGCTTTCTCTCTTGACACCTTCATGTCAATAATACCGAGACGTTTCGTGACCCGCCAAACATGTGTATCAACAGGTAACACGGGTAGGCCGAAAGAGAATAAGAGAACTATTGCAGCGGTCTTTGGACCCACGCCATGCAATGATGTCAACCACTCTTTTGCTTCATGTATCTCCATTGTTTCAATGAGGGATAGATCCAGCTTGCCGACCCGTTTTTTGATTTCTCTCAGAGTGGCTTGAATTCGTTTTGCCTTGAGATTGTACATTCCAGATGAGCGAATACTTACTGCCAATTCATTCTGTGGCGCTGCTAGAACTTCTTCCCAACTGGAGTAGGTTCCTTTCAAACTCTCGAATGCGCGGTACATGTTGATATCATTGGTATGTTGACTGAGGATTGTCATTACAAGTTCATCAATGGGTGGAAGCTTTCTTTCGCTCACTTCCTTGCCATACTTACTAATGAGTATCTTACAGATTTTTTCTGCTTTCTTTCGAATATCGTCAGACATAGTCAGCCTTCTTTGTTCTTATTTTGACTTATCAGTAAAGTGGTGTAACTGAGAAAAGCTCCTTTCGATAGCCTTTTGTTATGCCGAAGTTAACACTGAAAAGAATCAACATGAAAGTCGGAGTTATCTATGAGAGCACTCGAGGCCGAACAAAAGCTATGGCAGAGGCAATTTGTGAGGGTGTGAAGTCGGCGGGAGCTGAATGTGAGGTTATTGCTGCAAAGGAGTTCGGTGGATTAACAGATTTTTGTGCTCTAGCAATCGGTAGTTCAACAAGAATGAAGAGAGTGCTTCCTATGGTTAAGCGAATCTTGTCAGAACTTCCAGATTTGAAAGGTCTTCCTGCAGCAGGTTACGGCTCCTATGGGTGGAGCGGTGAAGCTCCAGATGAGATTACTAGCAAACTAGTAGAACTCAACGCAGAGATTATTATCGACCAACCGATAAAAGCCAAGGATTATCCCGGGGAATCGGTTCTAGAAGAATGCCGTAATCTAGGAACGGCACTTGCAGAGAGATGCAACTAGATAATTCTAAGTCAAAAGCAATGTGCAACTTACACAAGTCTTATCATAAGTATACAATTCGAAATTCATGAGGCTGAGAGATTGGGTCAAATTAGAAGACTCACAGGTTATGCTTTGAGAAAAAAGCTACTTTTCTTTGGCTTCCTTACGTCTGCTGCTATCGGAACTGTATTCAATCTTCTGACTCCTCTTGTTCTGATTAACATTATTGACCAAGTAATTCTTGGATCCCAATTAGATCTCCTCTTTCCGTACATATCACTCTTTATTGGACTAGGAGTTCTCTATGCTCTTTTTGATATGCTTGGGCGTTATGGAGCAGCAATACTTTCGCAATTTGTGATTTATACACTACGTGAAGAGCTCTACAATAGTCTGATGGAGAAAGACCTATCATTTTTTGATCGAAACGAAACTGGTCAGCTACTAGCACGAGTCACAACAGACGTCAGTACAATGCGAGAATTTCTGTTCTGGGGATACAGAGTACTATTCATTGGATTTGCTCAGCTTACTGGGACATACATTGTCATGTGGAGCGTTAGTCCCACTCTTACAACTTACATGTTTGCATGGATTCCAATTATGATCATCTTCATTTACTCATTTGCAAAGAAGGTACGACCAGTCTTCTTTGGAGCCCGTCAACAATATGGAGTTCTTAGTTCTGTTTTAGCCGAGAACGTTTATGGCCACAAAGTTGTTAGAGCATATGCGTGCGAAGAGAGAGAAGCTGAGCGAGTCGAGAAGGAAAATAGAGCGTTCCTTGATTTGCGTGTCCATGCAAGCAAGCTGCAATCATTCTTCCAACCAATGCTGCCCTCATTAATTAGCGTAGCAATTGGTGCCCTGATTTATATCGGAGGGTTCAGCTACATTAGTGGAACTCTCACCTATGGTGAATTTATTGGTTTTGTTTCCATGATTGGTATGCTGGTACTTCCCGCTAGGTTTCTGAGTTGGGGAGTAGGAATGTATCAAAGAGCAGCTGCTTCAGGAGAGAGAACGTTTTACATTCTTGACTCAATCGAAGAAGTGATGAATCCGGATAATCCAGTGGATATTTCAGATTTTCATGGTGCTATTGATTTCAATAACATCTCCTTCAGTTATGGAGGGGACGGGCACATTCTCAGAGATGTAGATTTGCATGTTAATCCTGGACAGATAGTTGCTCTTCTTGGAGGAACTGGTTCAGGAAAGACGAGCTTAGTGAACCTCATCCCAAGGTTCTATGATGTTGATACTAACGGAAAATTGGAGTATGATGGGAAGAGTTACAAAGTAAGTAAAGACAATACAGTGAATGTCGGTGATAAGGTACTCAAAATTATTGATGGCCATGTAGAAATCAGTGGTGAAACATACGAAGTAACAATCCCAGGAGAAATATTGATTGACGGAATCGATATTCGTCAATATTTATTGAATGACCTTAGAAAACGAATTGGAATGGTCCATCAAGATCCTTTCTTATTTTCAGCCACTTTGAAAGAAAACATTACTTTTGGGCGTCCTGAGGCATCTTTTGAAGAGGTGGTAGATGCTGCTAAAGCAGCAAATATACACGATTTTATTCTTACTCTCGAAGAGGGATATGACTCAGAGATAGGAGAGAGAGGTGTCACTCTTAGCGGAGGGCAAAAACAGAGAATCGCAATAGCAAGAGCTCTACTTGCAGATCCAAGAATATTGATACTTGATGATTCAACGAGTTCGGTAGATGCAAAGACCGAGATGCTTATTCAGCAGGCATTAGAGCGTCTTATGAAGGGACGAACTACGTTCATTATTACGCATAGACTAAGCACAGTTCGAAATGCAGACCTAATTGTAATGATGGAAAGAGGCCGTATTGTAGAACAAGGGAGTCATGAAGAGTTAATGGAGCAAGAAGGACTATACTACAATATATTCCATACACTTTCTGAAATGGAACTTGCTGCCAGTGTTACCACTGATCCATTTCCAACATCGGGTGCACAAGGAGGCAGAAGTGCTGAGTAGAACACTGGACACCGCCGACGATCCAGATGCACGCACTTACGAATATAGTGATTCAACACTACTGAAGCGTATGGTAAATTATTTAGTGGCATATAGGGCGCTATTCGCGGCTGTCGTAGCGCTTACAGCTGTTGCAATCGTATTGAGTGTGTGGGCCCCATTTATTCTAAGACAAGCAATTGATGTAGATTTTCCCAGTGGAATTCTCGAAGCAATAGCATTCACAGCAGGGCTCTACATTGTTATACAAATTGCATCATGGATTATTAGTTTTGGAAGTGGATATCTCATGGCACTCATGGGGCAAAGATCGGTCTATGATATTAGACAAGAGCTCTACATTCATGTTCAGGAGATGTCAGAGGAATTCCATGATCATTCATCCAGTGGAAGAGTTATTTCAAGACTTACGAATGATGTAGATCGGATGAGTGAACTTCTTGGAGGCGATCTCATCAACACTTTTGCGCAGGTATTTGTAGTCTTTGCAATTGGAGCGGCAATGTTCATTGCAAACCTTCGTCTTGCAATCGTGTCACTTCTTATCATTCCCGTTCTCTTACTCACAACAATCTATTTTCGAAGGTTATTGAGAAAAGCATATCGAAGAACAAGAAAGACAATATCAAACGTCACGTCTAATCTTGCTGAAAGCATTTCAGGTGCTAAAGTCACCAAGAGTTTTGCCAGAGAACAGAGAAGTGCACAGATATTTTCTGAAATTAATGAAGCGGATTATCAATCGAACGTTGATGCTGGTAAAGCACAAGCTTCATTCTTTCCGGTTATTCGTTTTATAGGAGGACTAGGTACCGCCATAATTCTTCTTTTCGGAGGCTTATTCTTCCTGAATCCAACCTTTCTCTATATCAGTGATGCTATGACTCCAGAAGTCACTCTTGGAACCATCGTGATGTTTGTGCAATTTAGTAATAGCTTCTTCCGACCGATTCTAACAATTGCTAACTTCTATACTTCAGTCCAGAGCGCATTTGCTGGTGGAGAACGTGTCTTCTCTATATTAGATTCTGAGTCAGCTATTCAAGACACACCTGATGCACTTCCAATGCCAGATGTGGAAGGCCACATCAAATTTGACCATGTCATGTTCAGATACGGAGATGGTCCGGTTGTCCTTGAAGATTTCAACCTGAGCATTGAGCCAGGAGAAACTATTGCCATTGTTGGAGATACTGGTGCTGGTAAGACGACCATTGTAAGTTTATTGAATCGCTTTTACGATGTGGTAAAGGGATCAATACAAATCGATGGTATCGATATTAGGAGCGTCACTCAGAACTCACTTCATTCTAAAATTGGTCTTGTTCTTCAAGATGCGTTTCTATTCATGGGAACTGTAAAAGAGAACATCAAGTATGGAAGACAGGATGCAAGTGATGATATGATTATCGAGGCGCTCGAGGCCATTGGCGCAAGAAGAATAATTGAGAATCTGGACCTTGGACTTGATACTGAAGTGGGAGAGAGAGGAAGTAGATTATCTGAAGGAGAGAGACAGCTCGTTAGTTTTGCTAGAGCACTTCTTGCAGATCCCAAGATTCTCATTTTAGATGAGGCTACAAGCTCGATTGATATCTACACCGAATATGCAATTCAGAAAGGGATGAGAGTACTACTTTCTGGAAGAACTTCTATAGTGGTAGCCCACCGCCTCTCCACAATCGTTAATGCGGACAGGATTGTTGTTCTTGAGAATGGCAAAATAGTGGAATCTGGAAAACATGGAGACCTGATGCGTCAAAAAGGAAAATACTATTCTCTCTATGAACTTCAGATTCGACCTAGAGCAATGGAAAGAGTGAGTTAGTTTAGAAAAAAGAGAAGGGGGAGCCTCTATCAGATGATAGAAGCTGCACTGGAAGAAAGTTAGATAAAGCCGAATCTTTTTCAAAGTCAGAAAATCATACAAGACAAATTGTATGAGTTCATATACATTCATCAACATGAAATAGTATGAATGGACTAGGTATGTGGACTACGGCAGTTGTTCGAGGAACAACTAATCAACGTGCGCGTCCGAAAGCCCAACGGAGAATCTCGAAGAGATTGTCAAGAGGGAAGTCCTTACTCTCCAAGAAAGAACCATCATCAGGTTCTGGGGAGTCCGCGGCTGTTCACTTTGTCCAATCGGACCTTGCTAGTTTCAGTGATGGGACTGGTGAGAGTGATGATGACCCCG
>CAZMBV010000090.1:0-10904 GCA_964564335.1 uncultured archaeon | reverse complement strand
CTTTCGCCCCTTTTCTGTTAGCTTGACATGCTGATAGCGCTGATACTCTGCCATACCCAGGCGTCTCAACTTCTGTAACGCTGAAGTTACACTAGGTGCCTTAACCGCAAGTTTCTCCGCGATGTCTGATGGAGCTGCCGCTCCGGACTCTTTCTCTAGATTATGTATTGTTTTCACATACATTTCAAGTGCTTGGGTGAGTTCTCCATCCTCGGTGTTTGTATTTTTATTACTCATTTTTTCTTTTCCCTCCTGGAGTTAACGTATTGTTTTCCCTTCTCGGTTACGAATAGAGCTTTTCCCAGCTTGTCGGAAGATCCACATGAATCTGCGGCACTACAACCGGAACATGAGGGGCTCTCTGCACAACTTCCTTCACTCAACCTCAAGTATCCTCTTTGACATAGTAAATCAATAATATCATCAAGGGTCTCTTCCTGGACTCCTGCTTGACGAGCGATATCTCGCCTTTCCATAATTCTCCCATCAACAATAAGTTCCAGTACTTTTCCAATCACTTTGGTGTGTCCTCCTTTGAATTTGGAATAAGTTTTTCCCGTAAATTACCAAGGATCCATAGAGACCCAGTAGCCGTCATCAGTATAACGAATAACCAGAGTGAAGGCGTGATATCATTCAGGACATTCCATTGAAGCCAGTTGTTGAATCTCAGAAACCAACCTAGGGCATTGGTGATAATGACTAGTACTTGAAGTGCAAACAAAATTGCTGCAAGAATATAACCTACAGCTATGAATGCATACCCTTCTTGTTCATTCTTAGAAAGAGGTTTCACCCCTGTAAAGAATACAGCAGCAATAATAATGAGAAGGAATCCTCCAACCAAATCTGTAAAACCGACGATTGGTGCAATAAAACCAAGTGCAACACAAATCTGAATTATTCCTACGACTGTATAAGCTACTCCAACGACTAAAGATAAACGAGAAGGCCACGTTCCATCTTGAGGAACTCCAAATTCATCTGCATGAATTCTAGACAATGAAGAACCCTCCAATGATAATAATGCCTATTGAAACAACATACGCCAGAATGAGTTGGTAGATAATTGAGAACGCAGTCCACTTCCAAGAACCTGTTTCTTTTCGTATTGCACCTACTGTTGCCAAACATGGAACATAGAGCAATACAAACACCATCAGGGCAAATGCAGAAAGTGGTGTGATACTTGAGGTCAATGCTGCGGCAAGAGTAACAGTTCCTCCAACAGCATAGATTATGGAGAGTGTCTGGATAACCGCCTCTTTTGCAATGAAACCAAAGATGAGTGCTGTGACAATTTGCCAAGTAAATCCTAACGGACTTAAGAGCGGCTCGAATAATTTACCCAGCATACTTGCAAATGATGCATCTACAGGAACTCCATACCCTCCAAAACCGAAGGATGAGAGAACCCACATGATAATGCTGCCTACCAAGAGGTATGATCCTGCAGTCTTGAGGAACATCAATCCACGGTCCCACATGTGTCTAAAAGATCCATGGACTGTAGGTACCTGGTATTGAGAAAGCTCCATGAGTAGGGATGACGATTCTTCTCTGAATAGTGTCTTCTTGAATATCAGTGATACAATGATTGCCATCACAATACCCAGAATGTACATCACGAATACCATTGTACCTGCAATATGAGGAAAGAATACTGCTGCAATCAGGATGTAGACTGGCAATCTTCCTGCGCAAGACATCAGTGGTGAAACTAGAACGGTAGTGAGTCGATTTGATTCACCATCCACAGTGCGGGCTGCCATGACTGCTGCTACACTGCACCCAAAACCAAGAAGCAGAGGAATGAAGCTTCTCCCGTGTAAGCCCATCCGCATCATATAGCGATCCATTACGAATGCAGCTCTTGATAGATATCCAGTGTCTTCTAGGACCGAAATAGCTAGATAGAGGAAAAATATAGGTGGCACAAAGGTGAGAATGAATCCTACTCCTGATAGCACTCCATTTGTCAGGAGTGAAGCCAACCAAGGGATTGGAATCTGTGAAGTAAAGGTACCAAGCCACGCGAAGAACTGCGTTATCATCTCCATGAAAACAAGTGAAATTTCAAATGTGAAATGAAACATCGCCCACATGGTTACTAAGAAGATTGGAAGTCCAAGATATTTGTGAAGTAGAACTCTATCCAGCATGTCACTGAGATCCCACTTATGGCCACCTGGCTCATAGACTTCACACAGAATCCTACCTATCACCTCGTAGCGTTCATCTGCTAGAGCAAGTTGTGGGTCAATTCCTGTTTCCTCGGTCTCTTCATCAAGATCTAGTTCTGGTTGTTCACTCAAATTGTAACCTCCAGAACCTTCTTTCTAATCTCAGGGTCAATAATTAGGTCAAGAATCTCAGGATCCCTTTCGAGAAGTTTCAGTGCTAACCATCTGGGTGGGAACCTTTCTCTCAACTCCCTATCATTCTCTACTATGCTAACAATCTGCTTCAATTTGAACTCAATCTCTCGACTATATTTGATAGAGGGAGGTCTCAAACGCTCGTATTCGCCATGCGGATGGAATTTCGGATGATAATGTAAATGGTCATTTCCATTTGGTGCACCTGGAGAATGTTCGATACCTTCCTCATGCATTCGTGTATGATTGAGAACATGTTCAGGTGTGACTTCCAGGATCTTATCCTTGAGTGTTTCAATTCCTTCCTTCTTTGTTGCAGTGGTTGCAATCACAGGAGCACCTAACTTCTGTGAAAGCGCCTCTAGGTCTATTCTATCGCCGCGAGATGCGACAAGATCATACATATTTAACACGACAACAAGATTCACTTGGAGTTCAATTAGTAAGAGAGTTAGGTATAGATTTCTCTCTAATTGAGTCGCATTGAGAATGTCCACAACGACATCAGGTCGATGATCAACAATATACTGTCTCGCTACGCGTTCATCTTCGGATACTGCCGACAGACTGTACACACCTGGAAGGTCCACAATTTCAAATTCATATCCACCGTGGGAATAATAACCTGATTTCTTTTCAACTGTCTTACCGGGCCAATTACCCGTATGTTGCTTCATCCCAGTGAGACTATTGAAGACCACTGATTTTCCAACATTTGGATTTCCTATGAGAGAAACACGGATTGGACTGGTTTTCATTGAGTCACTTCCTCCACAATTAGTTTTCTTGCAAGTCCATGACCTAGCGCTACTCTAGTTCCTCGAACTTCTACTAATACTGGTCCATGCTGACTCCCATGAACCACAGTGAATGTGCATCCCTTTGTCAGACCGAGATCCAGTAATCTGGTAAGAATGCCACCGCGAACTGGTGTATGTTTATCATCAAATCCTGGACGAAACCAATGACGCCCATGTTGACGTTCACCCCAACCACGATGTCTGCGCTTGCCAAATCCTTTGTGCTTCCGATCACCTTCTGAGACACCAACCAGTTTACACACTGTTCCAGTTTTAACAGATGTGAGTGATATGTGAGTTAATGTTTCAGTTCTTGTCCCTTTCTCGTCCATTAAAATGAACTCCTAGCGTGTGACAGACGCAATAATGAAGTTAGTCTTGTCTAAAACTTAGACGAATCTAACTAATAAAGCTCTCGAATTGGGAATAAAATGAGATAATTCGGATAGACCGCAACTATTACATATTGAAGATGATGAGAATCGAAGGGGCTTTAATCATGACCTATCATTCTACTCCCCTGAAATATGGTGACCAAGTCATCGATGAGTTCATTCCCAAAGAAGTACATGATGTAGCCATCCTCCGGGTCGAAGAATACACACCTGATTTTACTGATTTGAAGACCAAGCTCATTCAAGTGCTTGATTCTCCAATTGGATCCAAACCATTCAATGAACTGGTGGATGAAATCTATGATGAAGGCAATAGAATTCTCTTCATGGTAGATGACAAGACAAGGCCTAATATCCATACCAAGATTTTGCTACCTTTGATAGCTGATCGTCTTCTGAGCCTTGGAGTTCGTAAGGAGGACATTGGAATAATTATCTCAAGTGGTTCTCACGTTGTTGCATCTCCAAAGGAAGTCGAAGAAAGAATTCTTGGTACTGACTTGTACAAGGTCTGGGGGAACAACGTTCTGACTCATGATTGTGATAATGGAAACAAGAAAGTAGGAACGACATCCAGAGGTACTCCAATCCTTATTGACGAACAAGTGCTTGAATCCAGTCTGCTAATTCCGTTGTCTGATTCTGAGTACCACTACTTTGCTGGGCAAGCGGGCACCGTCAAGCTGTTCTGTCCTGGTGTTGCTGGTCGTGAAACAATCCGAATCAATCATCCGAGAATGTTCGACCTTGAGAAAGGATTCCATGAGGATTGCAGGCTAGGGAATTGTGAAGGCAATCCTGTGATTCAGGACATGATTGAAATCACTACGATCATGAAAAAGCAAATTCCGATTTTCTGTGTTGATACAATTGTTAATGATGGAGTGATAGTTTATCTCCAAGCTGGGGATATTATCGAGTGCCACAATTCAGCATCTGCACCTCTAAAAGATCTTAGAGTCGTCGATGTTGATGAACCTGGAGACCTCGTCTTCGTTTCAGTTGGAGAGCTAGGCGTCAATCTCTATCAAGCCGGAAAGGGTGTTCACGCAGCCTGGAATGCAGTTCGCCACGATAAGAAAGGTTGGATAGTTCTTCTTGCACCATGCGAGGATGGTATTGGTTCGGCCGCATATGCAGAAGCAATGCAAGCTGCAAAGGACCTCGAAGTCCAGGATGCTCTTAGATTTGTCATTGAGACCTATGGGTCGGAACAGACATTCAAAATTGGAAATCAGAAACCTCCTGACCTGTTCAGAATCCTTCTCGATGTGGCTGAAGGAAATATCAAGGTCATTAGTAGCCTTGATTCTCATGAGCTCAGATCTATATACAGAATGGAAGGATGCTCAGTGGATAGTCATAATGAGGTTCAGGGAAAGCTAAGAGACCTCGTAACCAGATTCCTTGAGGAGAATCCCAATCCCAAGATATACGTTCTTGATGATCCTGGTCTACTAATCAATGTGAAGAATCAGATTCATTAGAAAAAGTTGAGCGGACCGATTTCTCGGTCCTATCTTTCTTATTTTCTCATTCGTACAATCAAAATAGCAACTATTAGAACTAAGATGCCTGAGCCTCCAATCACTACTGACATTGAGCCACCTAGTGGTTCCGGATCATCTGGTAGGTCAAGTGCTATTTCGAGAGCATCTGCAGCTGCATCCCACGAGTCTGCAATAGCAAAGAGATGTTCGCTTATCTCATTTAGTCGCTCTTGATGATTTCCGATTGACCCTTCTAGGTCTCCCGTTGATTGAAAGTCAACGGCAATATCTTCAAAGGTACCGAAGAGGAGTGTATCCCTGAAGATTACTCCCGCAGAACTCTGTATCGATTCAACGCAGGTTAATGCTTCAAAGTGTGGCAAAGCATCATCCGCCGCATCGATGAAGTCCGTAAGCTCTACTCCGGGGAGAATACCTTGAATCGAATCCAACGCATTGTGGTATGCGTGATATTGAGTCGTCAGGAACATTTCTGTTGTATGTCCCAAGATCAACAATTCCTCATCTTTGTCAACTTCAGTGAAGTATCTTGCATAGTCAGCAATACAATCAACAGTAAGATCAAGCCCCAATCCACTGAATGCGCTCTTTCCAGGACTGAGATAGTAGAAGTTCTCGAGTCCTGCGAAATAATTCGTGCGGTCTCCACGGAGTTTCTGAACGAGATATTCACCAAGAGTCTCCTCGAAGTTTTCAACAGGATCTGTATCCTGCATAACTTTGAAGGTAAGATATCCTGCACTTTTCCAAGCCCTGTTGAAATCGTCGTATGACATGGTGTAATTCCATCTACCATCATCAGGATATCCGTAATGCGGCTTGAATAGTCCTACACCAGGGTCTTGAATATAGATCTCATGCGATGTATCATTATAGCCAACTATAGTGATGGCATGAGCTATGCCATTTGCATCTAGGGGTGCTCCATATTGTCGGAAATTATCATAATCTTCTGGCGGAAGATAGAAGATGTCCGCTGCAATTGCAAGTGGAATACCTGCACTAATTGTTTCTCGAAGTACATCAAACGGTGATGGAATTGACGAGTTTGCATAGTTGATCCATTCCAAATCAAATCTATCAAAGTTCCACGCACCTTGACTCCCAAAAGCCTCACGTGGGTCAAGATACTTCGTCATTTCTAGACCGTAAAGTTCACAGAAGAACTCCATATAAGCTGGTTGTTGAATCAATACACCTGGAAGGAAGATTCTAGCATCATCTATTCCAACGTACATAGCTGAGAAGGCTGTTCCCATCCCTACATAGAGGTCATCTAGAGTCAGATCAAAACCCATGCTTTGTAAAACCATTGATAATGCTGCAGACATGCAGTAGCCATTTACTTCCTGCCAGACGTAGGGCACATCTCGAATATATGCTGCATCTGGTGTTTGACTGACCTGAGAGATCTCATTTTGATCTAGTTCCACGCTTGATGCATCCATTTCAACTGGAGTTGAAACCAATGGTATGAGAAGTAGTAGCAGAAATACTAGTTTGTACTTATTTTTCATTTTCTACACGACCTCCGAAATATTGAGTTTGATAGTTCCTGCGAATAATATCACAAGTCCTATGATTGGTCCGGGAATAGCAGCAATAGTCAGTGCTGGCCCAAGTACTCCCTGAGTGATTGCCATTAGAATCCCCGGAATTAAACCTACAATCAACGCTATCATTGTGATGAAAATCGTTGCAATTGTATTCACTACAAATGCACCACTCGATGTGTCTTCATATGAAGGATTGAATGCAGTGATTCCCACTCCTATGAAAATCCCACTTATGATAATGGAATAAACATAGAGAACTGTTATCACAATAGTTGCTACATCGAATTGTAGGAGGATACCCGCGAAGACTCCAGGAATTATCGCAATGATAATTCCCAGCATTATGTACGAAAGCACTCTTGCTGCTATGAATTTTGAAACTCCATTGGGTGAACTTTTCAGAATCCACAACTGATCTTGACTGTCAAGTAGACCAATACCTCCGAAGACAATTCCACCAAAAATCCCAAGCATCATACCTATTGATAGGCATGTCATCACTGGAATGAAGATTGGATCATTTACTATGGTCGCAAATGGTCCAAATGCAAGGAGTAACGGTATCATAAGGCTCAAGAAAACTGCATAGGATATCTTTGCAACATTTTGTAGTTTGCGTGTGTAATCTTTAAACGAGGTTACCATAATGACTCCGAACTTGGCTCCGAATAATCTTCTGACCCCTCTGATTGCCATATTCTCTGAACCAACAGTAATCACTTTCTGAGCACCAAGACCTGAACTTAGGGTGTATAGATTATCTGCACTTCTGAATCCAAAGTAATAGACCGCAACACAAAACATACAGATCAGTGCTAGGCTGAGCAAGGGGCTGAATTGGAACCAGTAGGTTTGAATGTTGACTATCGACGACGGTGGCAAGCTGCTACTGGTTACTGAAATCCATGTGAGGACATCTGCAATCCATGTTGAGGGAAGAATCATTGAGAGTTCAAGTCCCATTAATGCTACAAGACTTGATGACCAGTATATTGCGCCCATTGATGGGATAAACATGATTGGAACCATTGCCCATGAGAGCGCCTTTGAAATGTCATCTCCTCGAGGAGATTGACCAATTCTAGCCTGTATAGCTGTAGCAATAACATTGGCCATCCAAATCGTTGTTAGAGCGAACAGAATGATGACTGTGTACATCAGTAATTGGCCAAGGATTGAAACATTGTATGCATGAACAAAAGTAGCAACAAGGACTGAAGAAAGAACCAGGCTAATTAGTCCATAGATTGGTAATTTCCCTAGATAAGTTCCGAAGAGGATATCTCGAGACCTTACATTGTTACTATGCAAAATATCCCATTGGTCCGTCTTTGTACTCTCAAGAGTATTTGTTATCGGTATTATGAGAATGAAAAGCCAAATCACAAGCATGAATGTTCGCATTAAACCTGGTAGTGATGTAGCAAGCATGATTTCGAATCCTTCTCCGAATTCACCAAGGAAGAATCCAATAATTGTGGAACTGCCAAATAGGGAGAACAATATGCATGCTGCAACGAGAACCGGATAGAGAATCTTTCTGGCTTTGTGAAGTTTCACAGTTCTAACGAGAAATTCAGCTTTGGCTATAGGCCACCATTTTCCTGGCAATCTACTGCCTCCAACTCAGAAGCTTCTCTCTATCTACCTGACCGCCAACGATCTTGAGATACGCTTCTTCAAGATCATTTGCTCCAGTCTGGTCAATTATATCCTGAGGTGAACCTAGTGTCGTTAATGCGCCGTCATTGATAATCCCAATGATGTCACAAGTATCCTCTGCGAAGTTAGTCATGTGCGTGCAGATGAAGAACGTTGTTTCAGTTTCTTCTGCTAGCACAAGGATCAAGTCCTTTACCAATGCACTTGCTGAGGGATCAAGTCTTGAGGTTGGTTCATCAAGGAAAACCAATTTTGGTTCATGAAGTAAAGTAGATGCAACTAACACCTTCTGTTTCATTCCTGACGAGTATGACTCTAAGAGATCGTTTCGACGACCTTCAAGACCAAGCATACCTAAGAGAGAATCAATTCTTTTGCTGAGTGAATCTCCACTAAGATTGTTGAGAGCTCCAATGAACTCAAGAAATTCAACTGCTGATAGCTTTGAGTACAATCCAGGGGACTCGGGTAGTAGTCCCGTGATTGCTTTGATATCGTTTCGTTGAGTACTTACATCAAAACCACAGACTGATGCGGACCCACTTGTTTGTTTTAATAGTCCTGAGAGGATTCTTACTGTAGTTGTCTTCCCAGCTCCGTTTGGTCCTAGGAATCCAAATCTACTTCCAGAGAACACTTCAAGATCTAGATTTCTGACAGCTTGAACAGAGCCAAAAGATTTGCTCAAACCCTCTGTACGAATTACTGAAGAATTCCGCGCCATTATTCCAACCTTTTCTTGCCGAAAATAGTTCACAATTATCTGGTAAACATTTTCGAATGAATATAAACAATCGCAGCGGCGCAACATAGGATTTTTACTTTAGTTCTTGATTTTCGTACAGAAAGTGAACCAAATAGTGATTTTTTGAGCTTCTATAATGAAAATCTTTAGACTAGAGAGTCTCTCATTGACTCTCTAGCAATGATTTTGATTTTGTTCTCGTGGTTGGGTCTGGCTAACTCTTCTTCCACGTTGGACCATCCTTGGTATCAGTAATAGTAATTCCAAGTTCTCCCAGACGGTCTCTGATCTTGTCTGACGTTGTAAAGTCCTTTGACTTGCGAGCTTCTTCACGAAGTTCAAGGAGGAACTCTACGACACCTTTGAAGGCTTCAGACGAATCCGAGTCATCAGCAGATTCCCCTGCGTCTAGATCAATCCCAAGGATTCCCACAAGTTCTGTAAGTACCGAAAGCGCCTCTCGGAGAACTGCTGCGCCACCCACGTCCTTGGTGTGAGTGTTAATTTCTCGGATGAAGGTGAATATCTCAGCAAGCGCTCCCGGAGTGTTGAAGTCATCATTCATGGATGATTCAAATGCAGCACGGACTTTTTTCGAGGCTTCTCCAAGTTTCTTATCAGCTTCTGCTTCTCGACTTCCAGATCGTTCGAGAATCGAAATGCGACCTCTAATCACATCAGCTGCATTCTTGATGCGCTCTAAGGATTGGATTGCCTGTTTGAGTGCTTTATCGTTGTAGTCAAGTGGTTGACCATATTGGCCTGACACAAGATAGAGTCGCACAGCTTGATGATCATAATTATCTAGAACCTCTCTAGCTGTAGAGAAGTTCTTTTCAGACTTTGACATCTTCTCACTATTGAGAGTGAGAAATCCGTTGTGCAACCAATACTTCACAGGGGTTTTAATTCCGTAAGCCGCTGCTGACTGGGCAATTTCATTTGTGTGATGTGGAAATATTAGGTCCTGTCCGCCTCCATGAATGTCGAAAGGAAGGCCTAAGTAGTATTTTCCCATGACGGAACATTCAGCGTGCCAGCCCGGTCTTCCCTTACCCCATGGACTTTCCCATGAAGGCTCACCTGGTTTTTCTGCTTTCCAGAGGGCGAAGTCGCGTGAATCCTGCTTCTTGTCATCTACATCTACACGTGCAACGGTAGATTCATCGTCAAGTGGGATCTTGGATAACGCTCCGTAGTCTTTCCATTCGCTCACGTCGAAGTAGACATCTCCATCCACGACGTATCCTTTCTTGTTCTTGACGATGAGTTCGACCATCTCGATGATGTCATCGATATGTTCAGTAGCGCGAGGATTAGCAGTTGCTGGTTTCAGGTTGAGCTGTTTAGCAATCAACTTATACTCTGCAATGAACTTTCCAGCAAGTTCTCCTATTGTGATTCCTTCCTCATTTGCACGATTGATCATCTTGTCGTCAACATCTGTGAAATTGGTGATGTATTGAACGCGATAACCCAGATACTCGAGATACTTACGGATGGTATCGAATACCGCGAAGGACCTAGCATTACCTATGTGAGGGAAATCGTATACGGTCGGACCACACACGTACATACGTACAGTATTTCCATCAAGTGGTACGAATTCTTCCTTCTGTCGGGTTAGCGTATTATAGACTTTGAGCATTTTCTCTACCCATCTTAGATTTGGTGATTCTGTTTAAAAAGGCAGTTGCAATTATTGCCTATAATAGATAATTATCGGTGAATCTTGATATGAGTCATGATTCGAAGAAGGTACTTGAGAGAGCCGCGGACCTCTGTAATGATGAGCGTGAGCTAGAGGCTGAAGTTCTTCTCCATGAGCAATTAGCCATTGATCCAGACAATCTTGAG
>CAZMBV010000089.1:0-11141 GCA_964564335.1 uncultured archaeon | reverse complement strand
AATTACAACTTTAATGTTAAAATCATCCAATGATTTCATGTACAACACTTCTGAAGCAATCTAGAGATAGATAACCTCTGCTTGATAAGAATTCGCGTTCCCGGTTTCAAGTCCAATCCCGCATCGTGACTAAGATAAGGGGATAATATGTATCCAGTAAACTATGTTGTCCTGTATCGAGATGTTGTTTGATCACAATCTCACATGTAGAGAATCCCTTCTTGACACACTGGAACAGGTGAATACCGAAGACTTTGTGAAAGACAGAGGAGTTGGTAAAGGTTCGATGAGGAATATCCTTGTTCACCTAGTGAACACAGAGAAAAGCTGGATATCATTTCTGGATAGTCGTGGATCTACTGATATAGAACCAGAAAGCCTTGACAACGTCCAATCAATAAGAGATATCTGGTCTGGGGTTCATGAAGAAACAAGAGAATTTATGGATAGGCTTGGGGAAGACCAATTACTACATGTGAAAAGTGTCAAATGGGATAATCAAACAGTCAGTTTTACAGTAGGAAAAGTATTGATGCACGTAGCAACTCACGAAACACATCATCGTGGTGTATTGACAGCTTTGATTAGGCAACAGGGGATAGACCCTCCAGGCTTTGATATGATTTGAAAGGTGTGGATAGATAGTGACTGAATTCTTAGATTCTTGCTATGAAGTGATAAAGGTACAAGAGAAATCCATTGCGGACACCATTAACTCGGTAGATTTGGTCGATGTATCAGATATTGCAGGAAAACAGATTGTGTTGATTGGCGCAGGCGATTCGTATGCTGTATCCGAGTATGGAAAATGGGCCTTCAGGTCTGTTGGATTAGATGCTATCTCACTGTCGCCGCCTGAAGTTATTCATATTCCAATGGATTCAGATACAGTGGTAATTGGAGTTACAGCTTCAGGTAGAAGCCTCTCTACACTTGATGCTCTCCAGAAAACTAAAACCAAAGGTGCTCAAACCATTGTATTGACAGATAATCCAGCTGGAAAAGCATCAGAAGAAACTTCCAATTTATGGGTGACTAAGGCTCATGTAGATTCGTATAACGTCAGCCCAGCTTCACCAACTACAACCGCAATGGCATATTTACTCACTATTGCTTCTGAGTTTGATAGTGAATTACAGGGAAATCTGCAACGTGATGTAAAACAGCTCAACACCTTAGGAAAGAAGATGCTTGGTTGGGCAGAGCGTGAAGGAAAAATTGTTGCCGATCTTGTAACACCAGGACCCCCATTATACATGATTTCGGATGGTCCAAATTATGTTGCGGCCCAGATTGGAATGATGAAATTTAATGAGTTTGCAGTTGTCAAAGGGTTTGCAGCCATCCGTGAAGATTTCTGTCATCATCAAAATTTGTCAATAGACGATGAAGATCAAGCAGTGCTAATTTCCGGACAAAAGCGTCCTGATGATGAACGATACATGAAAATACTGACGGAAGTTCTGAATATGCAGGCGCATCATATTCATGTACCTGAAGATTTAGGTTTCAAAACTGCACTTGCACAAACAATCCCGAATACTATTGCCCTTCAGATGGGAGCGCATTTTACAGTACGTAGATACAACCCAGATATGGAATGGTTCAAGATGCCTCATGCAAAGGCATTCAAAATTTATTGAATTCTACATTCACGGGAAGATGTATCAATACGAAAATAGAGTGATATCTTGTGACAGAAATATCCGAACTCTTGCTGACCAATCTCACTAAAGATAGAAGGCTTGAGATTGCAGAATATATCAATAACCATCCAAAAGAGTTTGAACTAGTCCTAAATCGTGCTTTCTCAGAAGATTCTGATTTGAAAAAGCCTCTACTCAATATTGTAGATCTATTGAATTGTACCCAAATGGTCCGGGTTATCGAACGGGCTGTTTTGGATGAAGATGTTTTGATTAGAAAACGTGGATTACAAGCAGCTTACAGAACTAGAGTCGATTCGTTAAATGAACAAGTAGCTGCTATTCTTTCGAACAAAAAAGAAGAGTTCGAAGTAAGAAAATGGGCACTCCATATTTTGGGGAGTTCGGACCCAAAGTACTACTGCGGCCAAATTATGAGGATAACTCGAAATAGTTTGGAAGATGTCAATATCCGTAAGGAAGCCATCTTTGCTCTGACCCAAATTGTGAATAATAAGACCTTGGGAACTCTCTGCACGCTATTAGGTGACTCAGATGTGGAAATTCGTCAATCCGCAGCTTGGGCACTAAGCAATATTGGTTCTACTGATTCTATCAACTGCTTACTAGCGGCTCTTGATGACAATGATGAGATTGTCAGGGATTGGGCCATTCGTGGACTTCGTGATATGGATGATACTCAAGCTCTTCAAGGACTGGCAGATGCAATCCACACAAGCCCTCCCGAGGAACAAGTGAGAATGATTCGATTAGTAATAGAACGAAAATCAGAGGTCATTCTTAGAGCAGTAGTAGAGCTACTTGGTTCACAGGATATTCATGTACGACGTACCGCCGCTTGGGCTCTAGGGGTTTCTCCATATCCTCCTGCAGTACCAAGTCTCAAGGAACTCCTAAATGATGAGGATGAAGAAGTTCGAGATTATGCAAGAATTGCTCTCATTCGGAGTGGAGGATTGGACCCTACAGATTTACAGCTCTGAATCGGGCTCTACATCATTCCTTGATAGAGACCACCATCTACTAGTAGGAGTGAGCCATGTATGTAGCTTGAAACAGGGCTTAGAAGAAATGCAGCCACTGGACCAAATTCTTCTGGTTTTCCAATACGTTTCAATGGAATTCTAGTAGTAATGTTCTCTTCTGCGGATTCGGACGCTGACAAGAGTTCATCTACTCTTTCAGTCTGGATATATCCAGGACAGATAGCATTCACGCGAATATAATCGGGAGCTAGTTCGGTAGCAAGTGTACGCATCATGCCAATAACTGCAGGTCGAATTGCATTCGAGAGTAGTAGGTTATCGATTGGTTGTTTCACTGAAACTGAGGTGCTGTAAAGAATAGATGGAGAATCGGACATTTTCAGAAGGGGGATTGTTTCTCTTGTCAACCAAACTGCACTCATTAAGGTGAGATCAAAGGCTTTCTTCCAGTCTTCATCTGTAAGTTTTGAGAAAGTCCCTGGTGAAGGACCACCAGCGTTAACAAAAAGTCCGTCGATATGGAGAATATTAGTTGCGATTTTCTTCACAAGCGATTGGACATCTTCCTTCTTTGATAGGTCTGCCACATGATATTCTGCTTTTTCACCTAGAAGAGAAACTGCTTTCTTCAGAGAATCCTCGTTTCGACCACAGATTATCACTTCAGCTCCTTCATCAGCCAAAGACTTTGCAACACTAAATCCAAGCCCTCGAGAAGCGGCAGTTACCAGAAATGTACGGTCTTTTAGATCGAGATTCATGTTCTATCTTCATTGCAAAGATGCAGATAAGAAATTAGGATGCACTAGGTTTCATGGGTGTTTCAGTTCTTGCTCCAAGTTTTACTTCGAGATGTAAAAATGCTGAACTGAGTCGTTGGAACTCTCTTGGAATTTTGAATTCTCCAACATCGAGACTTGCTAATGCATTCTCGATTTTTCTAACTGATAACTTACTATTATCTTGAGAATTGAATGCAAGAAGAACTCTGGTATCGTCAGGGTCTCGCATTGTATAAATTGATTGACACTTAATGCCCTTATTTTCCAGGGCGTGCTTTATCTTGGCCTCTATTTGCTTCATGCGACTATCAACCATATTTTCGTACTTTCTTGAGTACTAAAGCACCTGTATTAACTGAGTAATACTCCACAAAGGCGCTAAATCTGGTTTTGAAATTCTCATATTTTCTGAGTGAACAAGTTAATTCTTGCGCTCTTCCTTCGATTGAAAAGCGACAGGAGGAGAGGTTTCATGAGTGTGAAAAGATGGATAAAGAAGGATTTCGAAAGTACCTGATGGATAGAGAACAACCCGTTCCTGAAGAGCAAATAATTGCAAATACAGAAATGGTAGAGAGATTTGAAGAGTTTCTGAAACAATTTGGAAAGGCGCTTGAAACTGCAGGCGAAGACGAATTCGAGAAGTTTTCAGCGATTTTGATTGAAGAAGGGGCTAATACCTACCTAGACTATTCGGCACTATCTCGATATGCCTATTTTGTGAAGAATATGGACTTGTACTTACCAGTTCTGGGGATTTTCGATGGAGGAGAAGTAATGAATGTACTTCGTGAAAGGCTTGGTGAATATGCGGGTGAAGAAACACGTGATAAAATACTCCCAGAGAAGGATCTACCTCTACTTGGTATGCCCGATAAAGAGAAGATACTGGTTACGCGAGAGATAGTAAAGAAGATGCAGAAAACCTTGGACCCTGAAACACGCAAGAAGATTTTGGCGGAAGTAGCTCATGGATTACCTCGCGACTTCAGAAAAGGAGAGAGAGAAAAGTTCCTCGAAGCAGGTAGTATTAATGAATATCTGAAACGAAAACGAGCGAGCGCTATAGCAGAACTGGAAAAGCATAGAGATGACGGATCACTGTTCTATAACCAATATATCTCAGCAGAAGTTGTCGATTATGTGAAAAGTCGTCCTGATGTTTTGAGTGGTGAACGAAGAGGTGATACGATTTGTCATACAAAAATTCCATACATGGTTCAAGAATACCTTACCGAAAAAGATGACCGGATGAAGAGGTACTATGCATGCCACTGTGCTTGGGCACGTGAATCTATTCTGGATGATGAGGTTGATGTGTCATCAGATTTCTGTCATTGTAGCGGAGGATTCACCAAACAACCGTGGGAAGCTGCACTTGATCAACCTCTCGAGTATGAGATGGTAAAATCAGTTCTCAAAGGTGACGATGAGTGTAGTTTTGTCATCTATCTTCCTGAAGGTATTGAATAATATCGTGGATATTGATAATGCTATCAATAGATGCCAGAGTATCAGAACTTACTCTGACTTGAATCGATGGAGGTCTTTTTTTCTTAGATAGATGCCTAAATTTATTACAATCCATGTAATTGTAATACTACAGATAGTGAGATTAGAAGAGACAGTTAAACAATAAATGGAAGACAACCAGCATCTTTTCTCTGGTTTTTAGAGTATCTGCTTTTCGGAGATCACAGACTCAGTCTGTACGATGTATTGTTCTCATGAGAGCAAGATGTCATAAATGGAATGACTCTACTGGTAAGAAGAGTGATAGATATGAAGAGCCTAGCTAGCACAAAAAGCGGTCATACAAATAAAAAAGAAGTGTGTATGGGCTGCGGACAAAGTACATTCACAGAGGACTATGCTCGTGGAGAGCATACCTGTACAGTATGTGGGCTTGTTGTTTCCGATCGTACCGCTGATACAGGACCTGAATGGAGAGCGTTCACTGCAGAGGAAACAAATGCAAGAGCTAGAGTTGGGGCTCCTTCAACTTACACTATGGCTGACAAAGGAATATCAACAGTGATTGATTGGCGAAACAGGGACGCAAGTGGCAAGGTAATCAAGAGCGAATCCCGTGCAGCTATGTACAGAATGAGAAAATGGCATATCAGAAGTATGCTCCATAGTTCGCAACATAGAAACCTTGGCATTGCAATGAGCGAGTTGCAAAGACTCTCCTCACAACTGGGAATACCTCGTGATGTTAGAGAAACTGCAGCTTTGATATATAGAAAGGCTCTGATAAAGAAACTAGTGAGAGGAAGAAGTATTGAATCAGTAGTTGCAGCATCAGTTTACCTTGCTTGTAGGATTCATAGGATTCCGAGACCACTAGATGAAATTGTGGTTGAAACAAGTGTGAATAGGAAACAGGTCGGTTATGCAGTTCGTCTCATTGTTTCACGAGTGGATGTTAACGTACCGCTTCCATCTGCAAAGGATTTGATACCAAGACTGTCGTCAGATCTTCTGCTCGAAGGTAGAACTGTGAAGAAAGCTACAGAAATAATCAATCAAGCCAAAGAAAGCTATGTAACCATAGGGAAAGGTCCAGGTGGAATCGCAGGAGCGGCTCTTTACATAGCTGGAATTCTCGAGGATGACAGACGTACTCAGAGGGAGATAGCTGAAGCTTCGAGGGTTACAGAAGTCACAATTCGCAATCGTTACAAAGAGCTTGTTCGTGTTCTTGGAATCTCAGTAAATGTTAATTCATAGTTGAGTTTCTGAACTGGAAACCAAAAAGTACGAAAGGATAATTCTGCTCTGTTGTAATCAGAATGCAGCCACTATTTCCTGATTCTCCTTTATGTAGAATATTAGTTCTTGGCCCAAGCGGTTCTGGAAAATCAACAATAAGTAAGAGAATTGGTAGAGTCCTTGGTATTCCAGTGGTCCATTTAGACATGCATTACTGGAGGCCTAACTGGTTAGAAACTCCAAAAGATGAATGGCCGGACAAGGTCAAGAAACTGATTGCTTCACAAGCTTGGGTGATGGATGGAAACTATACATCAACGCTCAAAATGCGCGCAGAAGCTGCAGACACTCTCATATTCTTAGACATGAGTCGTAGGCTGTCGTATTTCCGCGTGGTGTTGAGATATCTTAGAAACCGGGGAAAGACACGACCAGATGTTACTGCGGAGTGCCCTGAAAAAATTGACATAGATTTCGTCAGATGGATTTGGAATTATCCTCGTACTAGAAAGCCAGTGATCCTCAGATTCTTGGAAAAGCTAAGAGTGAGTAAGAATGTGTATATTCTTCACAATCAAAGAGAGATTGAAGATTTCTTGATTGCTCTCAAAATTAAATATGGTTGAGAATACTGAATTTAAAATAAAAAATCATTCATTTTTTTAACGGATACCCAGATTTATAAGACGCGCCGAGAATAATATAACGCACAAAGTGAGAATAGAAGAGACAGCTCAATATTAAATTGAATATAACCAGACCTTTTTGTCTGGTGTCTAGAGTATCTGCTTTTCATAAATCACAGAATCAGTCTAGATGATGTATAGTTCTCATGATAGCAGGATAATGAAAATGGAAGAAATGAAAATCAATTCTAAAATCAACTACAAGAGAAACCGTGTAACTAGTGGTAATGCACCACATAAGATGTTACAAATGATACAAGAGAAAGCATTGAAACGAGATACCAAAGATTGAATCTCAGTTAGAATATAGTGGTTCCAATATCTAGAATAACTTACGAGGTGAAAAAATGAGTACAAGATCTTTTGACCACTGTACATGTGGTCACATCAGAGAAAGCCATGATAATTTTGATGGCGAATGTGAAAAATGCAAGTGTGAAGTATTTCACAGAGGCATGCACATGAAGAAAACAGCAGCTGAATAGTCAGGCTATACAAATTTCGATGATATGAATGATTATTTGAAGATTCAGAAATGGATTTAATATCGTTCATTAATTATTATTTATTGAACGGGTTTGAAATGCAGAAGAAGAAACATATTTCCCTTGCTCTAATTGGTGATTCTAAAGTTGGAAAGACCTCAATTGTTAAATTAATAGATAGAAGAGCTGAGAGTCAAGGTACGACCTATACGCTTGAGACTGAAGACATCATATATACTATCTGGGAACTTCAAACAGTGAGCTTAGAACCTCAGAAACTTGAGATATTTTCTGTATCTTTCTTGAAGCAGAGTCAACCATTTAGTAGGTTTGTGATTATTGTTTCTGATAGCTCTAATGAAGATGTAGACAAAATTACATACTCTATCAAGTTTCTTAGACAAGCATTTCCCAATACACGATTAGCTATTATTGCAAATAAACAAGATTTAGAGAATCGAATCTCACATAAACACATTGAGAAAAGGACCAAACTTCCCACATTAGCGCTATCAGCAATAGATCAAACGCATCGTGAACGCATTCTCAATTTTATTTCATATCTTATTAAATCGGATACGGGATTGTAATTTCAAAGATTTTAGCTTTACATTCGGTTCTGGTACGTAGAAATACTGCCTTGTATGATATTTATATTTCGTATATGATAAGATTTATTTCACACATTTGAGTTATAATAAGACTAATATTTTCTAATAGGGTTCTATAATCACTTATTATATGCTGAGATTTATATAGCACCCTTATATTATCATATGTGAAGGGTCACCAGAATAGATGAATTCGTTTAGTGAAGAAGTAAGACATTTCGAAAGTCTACATTTTAGGTACCCTATTAGCAATGTAAGTGATACGAATGACTTCTGAAAGTGAAACAGATAGCATAGCAACAGAAGAGAAACAAGAAATAAAGATTGAAGAACTCACACCAAGAATGAACAATCTGATAATAACATTCAAAGTTGTTGGAAAGAGCGAAACAAGAGAAGTTAATTCTCGTCGAACTGGTGAAGTCCATCTAGTTGCAGATGCAACAGTAGGAGATGAAACTGGTGTTGTAACTGTCCCCCTTTGGAATGACAGTATAGATGAGATAGAAATAGGAAAAACATACAAACTTGAGGCCGGATTCACAGGTCTGTTTAGAGGAACTCTCCAACTGAAAATTGGGCGACATAGTACAGTAACAGAAGCCGAAAGTGAAATTGATACTGTGAATAATGATGTAGACATGTCCGCAGAAAATCATCAGACTTTCAGAAATCGTCATTACTATCAGCCACGCCAGAGATCTCGAGGTTATGGTGACTATAGACCAAATTACAGAAGCAATAATGATAGATATTCCAGTCGCGATAGTAGAAGACGTAGATGGTAGTGTGTTGATTGTGGCTTTAAAGATTGGAAATAGAAGAGATTCTAAGAGATATTCGGATTCTAAACCCAAAGTATGTCCTGAATGCGGTGCAAAAACCTCTATCGAGATTTCCAAGACTGGCGATACCGTATGTCCTAAATGCGGTCTGGTAGTAAGTGAACGGCAGATAGATCCTGGAGCGGAATGGAGAGCATTCACCCCCTATGAGCAAAAGACAAGAAGCAGAACCGGAGGACCCATGCGATATGCATATGCTGACAAGGGACTATCGACAATGATAGGTTGGGGAAACAAGTATTCAACTAATAGAAATTTTTCTCCGGAGCGAAGAGCTGAGTTAGCTAGAATGAGAAAGTGGCAGATTCGGTCTCGAGTACATAATTCTGTCTACAGGAATCTCTCACAAGCAATGTCTGAAATCAGTAGATTGGGTTCTCAAATGGGCTTGAAGAAAGGGGTCAAGGAACTTGCGGCAACGTTATACCGTAAATTGGTTGTAAAGAAACTAGTGAGAAGTCGATCGATTGATGCGTTAGCAGCGGCAGCAATTTATGCTGCTATTCGATTGAGAAAATTGCCTCGTTCATTGAAAGAGATTTCGAAACATACTCATTTTGATTGGAAGGTAATAGGTAGGCATTATCGACTTCTAGTGAGAAAACTACACTTGAGAATGCCTGTACCGAATCCCATGAACTATGTTCCAAAGCTACTCATTAAACTTGATCTTCCAGGTGAGATGCAAGAAGATGTCTTGGACGTGTTGCAGAAGGCTAAGAATCATAATGGCCTCACAACTGGGCGTGATCCACGAGGCCTAGCTGCTGGAGCAATCTACATAGCTTCAATCCTCACTGAAAATCGAGTGACCCAACGAGAAATAGCATTTGCTGCAGGAGTCACTGAGGTCACTGTGCGAAATCGGTACAAGGAGATTGTAAGAGAGTTGCAGATTGAACTATCATAATTGGTCTGACTCTCTCTTTGGTGAGCATTATATCTGAATAACTTTCTAACTAGAATCAGAATCTTTGAAAGCTACCCAGCGGACGCCTTCTTCATCAGTCATAATAATCATTCAAAACGATTCATGATACATCTTAAAGAAATTGTCGGAGCCCAACCGAATTGTTTCCACCAGAGTGTCATGCCCAAATTTCTTCTCGATTAATTGTGCCATGTGAGTTCCTGTAACATACCAGAGCCTGTTTCTACCACTCATCCTTTCAAGTATATTCCAGTCATCCTCATGAAGTGGAGCGTTACCTCGAATCTCAAGATTGGTCAAGATATCAAAGTATTCAGAAACTCGCTTTTTTCTTGCTTTTTCATCCAAAAAGAGCTGGTAGTCACGATGATTCAAAGCGTTTGCAGATTTACGTGGTTTCAAAGTGGAGTATACTGCAAGACCTTCCATATGAGTGAAATATTTGACCGCATCACATAGTTGATTCATTCGATGAACTTGAGTAAAATCAAAAAATGAATTGTACGCTGTATAGACAACATGATGTAGCTCGTGCATTGATATAAAGAGAATCTCTTGTGGATTCTTGTAGAAATCTTCATGTCCTATGTTGATGAGTGCACAACCTTCAGAAACTATTCCGATATCATACCCAAGATTAGCGTAGAGAACACTTCTTAGATTTGTCCCTTCTGGGAATTCGTTCCATAGATCTTTTAGCAGTCTATCAAAAGTATCAGTTTCATTATGAATAAAAGTCAGACTTTGCTTAACATAGTCTATCAAATTCTTCTTCTTTGAGAGCTGACTCATAATCTGTTTCCAAAACGAGTTGATAGTTTGTTTCGTATTTAGAGTTCTACGTGCATGAGAGTATGTCTTTTTCGCGGCTTCATGCTTAGTAATTTCAATAAATGAGTCTTTACTGGGGTTTGATAGATTTTTTAGCAGTGGCACAATAAATGATGTATCGATTTTTACTGACAATGGCATAAATTATTCACTCGTAGTTCAATAAGGCAATGAATCACTACTTTCGTAATTCTGTATGTATCACTATCTAGCGTGTTCAGATATAGCTATAATTACCTTCTGATGTATTCTGTGGTAAGAGTGTCATTCAATTCAAATTAGTCGCTTTGGTGATTTTAACAACTCCTGTATCTAAGCCCAATAGGGTTTCCTGATGTATTTGTAGGCATTATATGCAGCAAGTGCACCTTAAGCTGTAGCAACTTAGTTACTAGAAAATGAACTAACCTATCTAATTTGCTAAATTAGTGATGGATAAAGAAATGGTCGGGACGGCCGGATTTGAACCGGCAACCGATGGATCTCTCCAGACAATAACCGAAGTGATTGCCCGCTACAGTCCATTGCTCTGCCAGATTGAGCTACGTCCCGTGTGGTTCGATTGCATCTCTGGTAGCAATAAAAGGATTGCTCCATAGTCA
>CAZMBV010000088.1:0-11160 GCA_964564335.1 uncultured archaeon | reverse complement strand
TGTGCATCTTGTAAGAGTCCTCTTGGACCAGTTGATTCATACAATCTCATGATGAAAACAAGACTTGGCCTTGACCAAGAAGCATACCTACGACCTGAAACAGCCACAACCACATATCTACTATTTCGACGATTTCTTACCTTCTTCAGAGACAAGCTTCCAATGTCTGTCTTTCAGATTGGAAAGGCGTACCGAAATGAGATCTCACCTAGGCAGGGTATGCTACGACTTCGTGAGTTCACACAGACCGAGGGTCAGATATTCATCCTTGAAGAAGATGAGCAGCATTGGCCTCAGTTTGAAGAGATCAGAAATGAAGAATTACCGCTTCTCTCTCATCAATTACAAGAGAAGGGAAAGAACGACCCTGTTACAATGAAGATGTCTGAAGCACTCAAGAAAGGTCATTTTCAAAAACCCGCCTATGCATGGTGCGTCTATCTTGCATATTCCATATTTCGAAATATGGGCTTTTCAGAGGATAATATTAGACTTCGTCAACACTTGCAGACTGAGAGGGCTCATTATGCTCAGGATGCTTGGGATATTGAAATTCATACTGATAGTTTTGGATGGGTGGAATGCTGTGGAGTTCATGACCGTGGCAATTACGACCTCACTCGCCATCAGGAGTTCTCGAAAGAGAAGTTGCATGTGAAGGTCAACAAACAGCCAGTTGTTCCTAATGTTCTTGAGATTGCATTTGGTGTTGAAAGACCTCTCTTCTGTCTGATTGATAATTCATTCCAACCTGAGAGTGAAGAGCGTGACACTGACTGGCTCAAGTTCCCACCAGAGGTTGCTCCTATACAGATTGCAGTATTTCCATTGATGGGTAAACCAGAACTCAAAGAGCCTGCACAGGAGATCTACACCAATATCATGGATGCAGGATTTGTTGCGCAGTTCGATGTCGGTGGTTCTATAGGTAAGCGTTATCGACGACAGGATGAAGTCGGTACTCCCTTCTGTGTGACAATTGATTACACCACACTCGAAGATGGAACTGTCACCATTAGAAACCGTGATTCAATGGATCAAGTAAGAGTTCAGAAAGATGAGCTTGTAGGTACTATGAGCAAGCTAATCAAAGGAACAATCCAGTTTGGTTCTCTCGTGAAGTAGAGTTGCTGAAAATCATTTAAGGTCCCAGCACTGAGAAATCATAGCATGCTTCAACTCTCTCCAGAATTGTTATCACTTGGGATCTATGTCGCTATTTCATTGATAGTTACATTTCTAGTCGATTTTCTGGTTGTAAGATATTTACTCAAGTGCACACCTCAGGCTCCTACCGACACAAGTGATAAGAAACAGAAGAGTAAAATTGTTTGGTCAATTGGCATCATTCCGGGTCTCCTGGTCTTTGTTTTCTTGAGTATATCCACTCTATTGAATATGGGAGACACAGACGCTAGAGCATTTGCGATTCTTGTGTTTACTATACTGGACATCATCGCATCGTTTTCAGGTGGTATGGTTGCATCACTTTCTACTAAACCAAGGGTCGAAGTAGATTTCAATTTGGAATCTGATACTTGATTCAGAAGATGATGTCTTTGTGCATCGTGACTCGACCTCTGATAATTGGTACGCCTTCTTCAATGCAATGTTTACATCTTCCTTCAGCTCTGGCTCTAGGTCCTCCAAAGGTGCCATCTTCCTTTACTACTCGATGACATGCCACAACTGGAAAGAGTGGATTCTTGTGTAGAGAATTCGCAACAGCTCGATATGCCTTGGGACTACCAATCATTTTAGCAACTCTTCCATAGGTACTGACCTTCCCTTTTGGGATCTTGAATGTCGCTGCATAGACTCTGCTGTCAAATTCAGTATATCCTTTCATCTCTAGAGTTGCACGAACAACGTCTTCCTCTGTCTTTATCTTCTTGAGATCCATTTGTCGATTCTCCTTGTTCAACAATCTTTCATATTTTGAATAAGGCTCTTTCACTCACCGCAGGCGAGTGAATCTTGTGAAAGGAAGATACTGCTGATGGTCTATCTGGGATTCTGAGAAGGTGATTGGTGAGTATTCAATTAGTTATGAATCCCATAAACGAAGAGGAATGAAAGAACAAATAAGTCAACTTCGAATACTGCTCTGTAAGTAGTAAATGATATGATACCGAGTAGGGCTATGAGATACAAGGAAAAGATCTCCAACATTTTCGAATGCATAAAAGAGATAGAAGAGGTACTACCTCATCCAGAAGGTATTATATTAAAGGGAGTCTACTACAACCTGAGTTCTGCGATCGAGTCGACTATGGATATGATTGCCATGCTCTGCATAGACTTGGGAATTATGCCCAAAGGTGATTATGAGAATATTAAGAGTCTTCGCGCAAAGGGAAAAATCAACGAAAATTTAGCTGATCGGTTAGCTAAATGCAATGGGCTCAGAAATGTCCTGGTACATCAGTACATTGGAATTGATGATGAATTGATCATAACCTCAATCATACAAGTGCATTCAGATCTGAAAGCTTTCAATGAAGTAGTGGAGGAACATCTTGGTGAACATCAATAGAATACGCCAAGACCTTCATTTTCTATCAGATCGAGAAGTTGTTCTATTCGGGTCACTCGTTGAACAGACCTTTAGCCCCCGTTCAGATATTGATATTGCAATCATTACACGGTCTCAGGATGCTGCGAAGCTCTTGCAGATTCGCATAGATGCTTCAGGTAAAGCACCAGAGGGATATGATATTCAAGTCTTTGAGGCACTTACACTTGTCATCAAGGGCTCTATTCTCGAGAATTTTGAAGTTCTGTTTGGAGATCCCTTGGAGATTGGAATGTACTTCTATCATTTCAGGAAGCTTTGGGAAGACTATCGTTACAGAATTGATGTTCCTACAATTGAAGAAATTCGAAAAGGTGTAACAGCATTGGAGTGAATCTTGGGAAAGAGAGATAAGGCCGGTGGTCTATCTATGATTCCGAGAGGGTGATTGATGAGCGAAACAGACGAGCGCCTCACGATTAAGAGCATCCTAGTTGCTGTGGATGGCTCAGCACATTCAGAGAAAGCAGTGCGTTATGCATGTGCAATGGGACCGACCTTAGGAGCAGAAGTAGTCCTGCTTCATGTGGTACCAATGGTGGTTTCTGCTACACCTTATCATGATACAGTTTCAGACCAGCCTTTCATCTCACTCCAGAAAGTAGGTGAGGATATTCTCGAGAAGGCAAAGAGACTTGCCAATCGCTGTGGTTGTGAGGTCATAGATATGATCTCTCATGGAGACCCTGCTGCACGCATCATTGACATTGCGACTGAGAGAGGAGTAGATCTCATCATTATAGGTTCACGTGGAGTAAGCGGCATCAAACGTTTGTTCACAGGGTCCATCAGTGACAAGGTTTCAAAAAGCGCTGGATGTCCAGTGATGATTGTTCGATAAAAAAGCCCAATCATCGAGATGTTGCCAAATGTCAATAAAAGGCAAGTATGGAATTGCAGTTGATATTGGCACCACGAATATCACAATCAATCTAGTCGATCTATATGACAATATTAGCAAAGGGCAACACTCATTGAGAAATCCTCAATTTCCATATGGACTTGATATCATTTCACGAATTAATTATGCAACAAAAGATCCTGTAAATCAAACATTACTCGTTGATATGGTGCGAGATACTGTGAGGAAGGGAATCAAAGGAATCCTCCGTGAACATGATGCTAAACCGTCTGATGTTTCCGATGTTTCAATTGTTGGGAATACGGTGATGCATCATCTTTTTTTCGATCTCTCTCTTGAATCTCTCAAGAGACCACCCTTCAAAGCAACGAATAAAGAATCCCTCATAGTCGACTGCACTGAAGTGGGGCTAGGTCTCCTAGACAATGCACAATGTTATTCTCCACCAGTTGTAGAGTCATTCATTGGTCCTGATGCGATTGCTGTTCTTGTAGCGAGTGGTTTCTTGGACAGCAAAGATATCCGGTTGGCTATTGATGTGGGGACCAATACTGAGGTCTCTCTTATCACACCTCGTGGGGTCTGGATTGCCTCTGGAGCCTCAGGACCTGCGTTCGAAGGAATGGCAATTGAATGTGGTTTACCCGGAGAGATTGGCGCAATACGCAAAGTCAAGATTGAGCCGAAAACATACGAACCAATTCTCTCTGTGATTGGTGATGTTAGACCTAGAGGAATTTGCGGAACTGGTGCAGTATCAGTTATCGCTTCGCTGCTTGATACTAATCTATTCTATTCTCGGGGGTCCCTTGACCGCGAGGTTAAGACAAAGTGGCTTTCTTTGAAAGGCAACATACCAAAATACATACTCGCTTTTAGAAACACAACTGAAACTGGTGAAGACATCTTCATTGCACAGACAGACCTTCGAATGTTGCAACAATCCAAAGCCGCTATCAGGGGTGTAATTGAAATGGTTCTGAGGAGAGCAGGTCACTTTGCAGAACATATAGTGGAAGTGCTTCTAACGGGAGTATTTGGTGCTGACCTAGACATCGAGGACGGATACCGAATTGGAATGTTCCCGAAATTCGAACACGCAGTGATACGACAGAAACGGAACAGCGCAGTTGAGGGGGCTAGCTTACTGCTTAACGAGAAATACCGTGAACGAGTAGATAAACTCGTCCATGAATTGAACTATATCGAACTTACTGAAGAAGAGGAATTCGAGAAGTTATATTTGAAATTCTTGCCCTATCCTAGTAAATGAGGTTTTCAAGATCAAAGACTTCCCCATTCCGAATTCTGGAGGAAGAGAGTGGCCTTCCATCAGCTGTTCGAACTCTGGGGATGATGATGATATGGAATCTCTTGAGCCCATTATCAACTCGTAGTTGGTTTATGTCAAATGCATTCTGAACGACTCCAATTTCATCTGATATAATAAGGGCATCAAGGTCCTCCATTTTGTCCGCTCCACCTTCTGTCGTTTCTATGGGGAAAATCGAGCATCTCTCCACATCACCTTCTGCTTTGATGAACTCCTCAATCTCATCATGACGTTCTCTAAATGATTGTATGAGATGTTTTTTCGTCTTGTATTGAAGCATCCTGTCAGTGGTCAGTCCAATGGCAACATTCTTTCCAATCTTGAATGCAGTGCGGAGTATATGCTTGTGCCCTTCGTGAAGGTGATCGAAAGAGCCAGCAAAAACGACCTTGTTGTAGAACCACTGGCCGTTGCCCAGGGATTACACACTCCTTGACTCGATTATCTCGGCTTCTACTAGATCTTTCACAATCTTCAGAAGTTTGCCTGAATCTATATTTCCGAACTGGAAACAGAGCATGTCCCAGATGGTATCAAGCGAAGTCCAATCCTTGGACATATTCAAGAGTTCATCCAGTCTATCCCAAGAATGCTCATCCTCTCTTCTCATCTTTGCATACTCGGGAGCTTTGTCACCAAGTTTTAGCAAGAGAAACGTAGGGCTCAATGCATAATCGTGAATCCGTTTGATTTCGATTTCGAAACTCTTAGGGTCGAGGACAATATCATCTTCCTGCATTGCTTCAAGCCCGACCTCTGCACATGCCCCCTCATAGGCTTTCCGTGCAATGACCATCTCTGTTGTGTAAGCCATCTGAAGACTAGTCTTCAATGCATTTCTAATTGCTTCTTGTTCTGCAATCAACGACCACTCTGAAGTAGCTTTGTCGAGAGTGGCTTGACCCAAATCATGGGCGAGACCAAGCCAGCGGAGGACTCTAGGATAAACCTTTTCAGGGTCTCCTAGACATCGGGAAAGTTCGGTCACTCCATGAAGAGAAACAGTCTGCATGAGTTCTATGAACTCGTTCCGGGTGTGGGTCATGATGGTTTCTTCATACACGTGCTTAGGCAGTACCATCGAAAGCGATGTGAGTGCCGCAATTCTTGATGCATATGCCATCTGACGGGTATCGATCTTGTCAATTGTATCCGTTGAAGTGTGATAAAATCTATCAGGGCTCTGATTCAACATCACTGCTGGAATTCCTACAGTACTATCGGTAAGCATGAAATGGTCACTTCCCGCGCTGTATCTATCATACTTGAATGGTAGAGGTGCCATAGTTCCACCCTCTCTTCGATCGTCTTTGCGGTTTGCTTCAGTTGTTCCCCAATATCGAACTACATTGTTCAGAGTGCTTGGGAGAGAGAATGGTGTTCTAAACAGGTGAAGAGTTGATCCTGCCTTTGCTGGATCTGCTCCAACCATATCCATATTGAGCATTCCAATACAAGCCTTTAGAGCATCCTTTTCCCTATCAATGAAATAAATTGTGCCTGACCATTCAGGCATCCAAATGAAACGAATTGAGTAGGATGGTTTGGGAATCTTACCTTCGTCGATAAGTTGAGCTATTACCCTGAGTGCCTCCATAATTGCCCCACTTCCAGAGGCATTATCATTTGCACCTTGGTTTGGATGACACACATGTGCTGCTAGCCAGAATTCCTTAGTCCTATCCTCTCCAGGGATGACAGCTGAAAGAACCTCAATCTTCCCGACTTTGAGTGAAGCATCAACTTTTGCTTTTACCTTGACTGTCTTTCCTTCTTCTAGCATTCCTTTAAGTTTGAGTCCGTCTGCCTGAGTTAGTGAGAATCCGAATCGTGCACTATTCTTCTCATCACCGCTAGGCCAGATTGCATCATAACGTCTTAGTTCTGCAATTTCATCTCTATCTGAAGGAGGAACAAAGGTCAAAAGACCCGCTGCGCCCATCTTTAGACACGCAATTCGGTGAACCATTCTCGCCATTCCTTCAGTAAGGACAATCTTACCTTTGACATCCTTTCCTTCATAGTCCTCTGTACTGACACCCTTGCCTACATAGATGACCTCTGCTTCCATGTCTGTTGATGTAGAATGAGCAATTAGAGAGATGGGTTCCGCAGTAAAGTCTGCGAGTAACTTCAATTCTGGTTCTATCATCATAAGTTTTCCTGATTTTGCCTCCCATCCATGAATTGCTTCCCAGGTTCCAATGGTTGTCTTTCCATCAGCAGGGTATTCATGTAATTTGACCTCAACACCAACAAATCCTTCGATTTCTTTTTTCAAGTACATTATTGCATCATGAAGACCCGGGCTCGCTTGAATTCTATGATGAGTTGATACTGATTGAACATATCCTTTGGCTCGGATTCCTGAAATGGTATCCGTAACTACCTTAACGATTTCTTCTGGTAGCATAATATTCACTCACACTAGAAAAATTGAGTTACACCCCAACATAAAGAGTATGTGTCTCAGCAATTATAGAGAAAAAATGGAAAATTGCCGGGAAATGACGCCATTCCCGACTATCCTTAATGAAAATTGATTCTATGGAGCACCTGCTGGGGCTGGATTAGGCATAATCGAAGTAAGGGGTACAGGTCCAGCTGGAGCTCTAGTGCCCAACTTCTGATCTAACATTATAAGCGCCTGAATATTATCACCAATCATCTTGAGCTGATCACGGATTTCTGATGTATTCTTCTCTTCTTCTGTTTGCTCATTGTAGAACCAATTGAGCATATTCTGTGCTGATCTATCCTTTTGTTGATCCGCGATATCACCAATCTTGTAGATTCTCTCGGTGACTACCTGTTCATGTTTGTAGGCAGTTTCAAAGATATCAAGAGGTGATGTCCATTCTGTCTGTGGGCCTTCTATCGCCTTCACAATAACTCGGCCGCCACGTTCAACAATATGTCTGTAGAACCTCATTGCATGATTGAATTCTTCATCGACTTGTACTTCCATCCAGTGCCCCATTCCTGGCATTTTGGCTTCTTCAAACCAAGCTGCCATTGAAAGGTAGATGTACGCGCTATAGAGTTCAAAATTTATTTGATCATTGATTGCATCTGCTAATTCTTGCGAAATTTCCATGTTACACACCTCAACGAACGGTTTAATGACATCCGTTGTAGATATGATTCACTATAGCTAATTCTTTTGTATTTAAACTTTCGATAGGACAACTATCAGAAGGTATGTTTTCAATATTGTATCATCTAATTTGAAAATCAGTTGGAAAGGTTTTATTCTATTCGAATTAGTTAGTAATTACAATGGATGCTATTAGTCGATTCATATTTCTATTCACAATATTCTTCGTTTCAGTATTAGTGATAGTTGTGCTTTATGCAACTTATTTTCTACAAAATGAATACGAGATACTCACTCCAAGTGTGGTCATCATAGTGCTTTTACTAATAGTTCTATGTAACCTGCTTCCAAAAAGAAACGTCACGGATTTTGATAATTCAGACAGTCTATAATCAGTAATTCCGATAAAACACAGTGTATCCTACATCCAACGAACCTTTTTTTGATACGAATAGAAGGTTTTGATTTGTAAATCCCCAGGAGTGGCCACCATGGCGCTAGCAGACTTAACAATTCTGACTTTAGTCTTTGAGTTTCTTCCTCCATTGATAGTGACTTTTTTCTATCTTCTATTCTTTGGAAAACGGAAGAGTAAGCTCATAGAGTCATTCATTATCCTAATGTATATCAAGACTATTACATGGTTCTTGTTGACAATCTTCCGACAGGAAATTGCGGTTTCGGTAGGATTCGATGCCGTCATAGACACATCAACCTTGTCATGGTTATTGTTGACAGACATGCTTTTCCAATTCTTTGTGTCCCTCCAAGAATATCTGATTTGGATAATGGTATCTTTTGTCGCAGTCTTGGTGGGTATGTTTGTTCTTGCTGCAAAACTGACGCTTCAGGACCCTCTAAAAATAGCTTTTAAGAATATTATCAAGAGAATCATTGGGAAAGAGCCAGAAACTGATGGTTATTCTGGTTTGGGTGAGCGTATTAGAAACATCACTTTTGAGGGACTAAAGAGCAATCCTCTTGACCCTGAAGTTCAGGCAAATGCATGGCGTCAGGCGTGGAAAGACTATGTAATTATTGGACTGGCGACTCTTGTCCCTTCAATCACGGTGTATGTTGGCAGTCTTGCGAGCTTTATTACCCTGAAGACTGATCCGTCAAACTATGAAGCACCTTCTAATTATTATATAGGCGTTCTAATTTTCCTAGTTTGGATGTATAGATTTGGATACCCTGCTTCTAACAGGATTGCAAAGGCTGCAGGGCTTCATCTAGGTGATCGGGACATTGGTGCAGAGATGATGCGTGGTGTCCTCGGATGGTTTTTCAGGTTGAATATCCTTCTAACACTATACACATTCGTCGAACAGGCTTATGCTGTTCTGATTTCTGATTTGTCAGATCCAGTTGGAATTCTTGTTGAGTACTACAGTCTCGGACTATTATTAGCAGCACCACCAATACTCTTTGCAGTCATTGTACTCCCATATGCTGAAGACTTCTCTGCTGTCTTCTATAAGCGAGTGTTTGATGGATTCACTGGAGCACGTTCTCGTATTCGCGAGAGCGATAAAAAAGCAGCCGTGAAGAATGCGTTCGCAGCTTTGGGGACCGGAGTAATTGTCACTGGGGCATTCATCGGAGCTGCCTTTGCATCAACCCTCAATTACGCGACACAGAGCTTTTTCGAGTATGGTCTGTTCAGCGATAATCGGTTTCGAATATTCCCAGGTAGCGTTGATGATGTAGTTTCACACATTCTGGAGTTGATAACGACTCCTCTTAGCCTCTATCCTGGGTCTTCAGTTCCACGAAATAACCTATCTCTCATCGCCCCAACAACATGGACATTATTGATGTTGGCTATTCCGTTTGCAGCAATGATACTAATAGGAGTTCTCGGATATTTTGTTAGAGGTACAGGCAAAGGTGGATCCGAGATTTTTGCACTTATTGCAGGTCTTACTATTTCAATATCAACATACTTTATCCTTCCGGATATGGACTATATACTGGGAGTATCAGTTACTCCAGCTTCCTATGCAGGGGAAGTCTTCAATAGATTAAGACCTGTACCATATCTTCCTACTGCTGATGATTTATTGTGGAGATATGCCTCTCAATTCATAGTCAATCTGCCAGTATATATATTCACAGCTCTCTTTATCCTCTACTTTTTTGAGTACCGCGGAAAATGGAGGGAAACCACAGGTGACGTGTCCAAGCCACTCCTACATGTTGAGAAACAAGACATCATTGATTCAGCATTAATGTTCTTTGGGGGACTAGTAATTTCCATTGCTGGAATCTGGATACTGACATATATTATGATGAATCCTGGTGTTGTGTTGGACACACTCATTGCGCTCTTGAGAAAGATAGGTGATCCAGACGGGCTTGAAGGTGTTCTCCCCCCCAACGTACCTCCTCTTTCTCTGTTGAATCCAGGTGGGTGGTTTGTAGTATTTGCTGAACATAACATTGTCCGAACGTTGCTCATGTTGGTCATTGGACCTGTTTTCTGGTCTGCCGTTCTTTGGTTCGTTGGAGCAGAGAAGACTAAAAGTGAGTCCAATATAGGGCTAGCCAGTGTTGTTGGTTTAGTCATCTTAGCGGCTGCATCTGTCCTCCTTACCCAGTTTAACGCCATGAGTGGTTTATTCAATCCATACGACCCAATCTGGGGATTTACAGCGCAACTAGGTCTCAGCGCACTACTAATCTTTGGAATACCTGTTCTACTCATAATCGGCGTGGTTTTAATCAAGCATCTTCAAGGCAAAGGAGTAGGTGCTTGGTGGTTCCCTCTGTTTGTCTTTGTTTTCGCAATCGAGTACTTTGTATACGATGATCAGTTTACGCTGATTGCAATCATTGGTCTTCCAGCACTCCTTGCTGGAGCCTATCGAATACTATACTCAAAGCGCGATGATGTGAGAACTGAGGACTTTATCATCACATATATCCGATTTAGTCTGATGTCTGTTGCAATTGCTGAGGTCTTGTCTACTGCATTGACGGTCGGCGGAATTGCAATCATCGACCTAACCTGGGGTGGAAACGCTTGGGAATTCCTTGCAAGTATTATCCCGCATGCACTCATTGAGATCCCAATCTTCCTTTTAGCGGCAGCACTATCAATACGCGTTGCTAAAGGACTCAGCAAGACAGTACAGTCTGAGAACTGGGATCTATTTCCAACTCAGACCAAGGCTCTTCTCAGTGATGAACGTACTTGGCGAACGTTTGCATTGATTGTCTTTTTCCTTGTGATAGCAGCAATTATCGAGGCTTACGTGACACCAATCATCGTGCAGTATGTACAGTATCTA
>CAZMBV010000087.1:0-11188 GCA_964564335.1 uncultured archaeon | reverse complement strand
GTTTGCCCACTCACATGACCTGAAAGCACATCTGAAGCAAGGTACACGATTGCTGAACCAATGTCATGAGGAGTCGCGGTCTTACGCATCGGAATTGTCTGCAAAATCCTTGTAACCATCTCCTTGTCAGTTAATGCTTCCTCAGCCATAGGAGTAAGAGTCCATCCGGGATTGACTAGATTCACTCGTCCTTTTGGTGCAATATGCGTTATCTCATTCTTCAAACTCATCATGAGACCATGCATACCTGCTTTACTAGTTGCATAATCTGAATACCAAGCTTCACCAAAGAAACCTGCAGTTGAGCCTATCAGTATCAAAGATGCTGTATCTCCCTTGTTTCTCTCAAGATTCGCAAAGAAATGCTTGGCACAGAGAAAACTACCAGTAAGATTGACAGAGAGGGTCTTCTCCCATTGCTTCAAGGACATGTCTTGAATTGCCACCCCCTCATGATTGGCTATTCCTGCATTTGCGACCAAGATATCGACTCTACCAAACCTCTCATTTGCTTGTTCAAACAAGGACTCCACCTCTGGCTCATTGGTCTGATCGGTTTTCACGGGTAACAATTGATCTGGCCAACTGTCCTGTAATGACTCTAATTTCCTCATCGATTTGTTGAATGTCCCAGTCACTCTAGTTCCCTCTGACAAGAACATCTTCACAGTTTCAAATCCGATTCCACCTGATGCACCGGTAATTACAGCATGTTTTCCAGATAGTCCTATGTCCAAGGGAAGTCCTCCGTTCGATTTCTAAATTATCCAATAGTGCCTGATTTCCAAAGAATTCGATGATACCGCTCAACAAGAACCTCTGGCCAACTTCCCACTGAGCGTAAGAGTAGGTCTGCTGTCAATGACACTTCTTTGTCAAGATCTAATTCAGTTAGATTTGCACACTGAAATAGGGGGGATAAATCAATCCGTTTGATTCTGTTGTCATCCAGTGCAACTTCGAGAAGATTTGGGCATGAACTGAGGGGTTCGAGGTCTATCTCCTGAATACGATTATTGCTCAGACTGAGGACTTTCAAGTTCTTTCCACACTTCTCTAATGGGGAAAGATCAATCTCCGTTAGAGAGTTATTCCGAAGACATAAAGATTCAAGATTTTCACACCAGATGAGAGGTAGCAGATCTACAGACGAAATATCTCTGAGATCGAGATTAATGACAGTATCATCTGTCCTGAACTTTGTAGATTTTTCTAGTCCAGTTGTGGTCAAGTAATGAATGAATATCTCGGATACCACTTTCTCTAACCCCAGTTCTTACTTTCGCTGGATTTCTTTATGGAATGACTCCCTAAAAAGACTGGCCCTTGATTTACAAACCAGTCCGGTAGTAGATACTAGACCTCAACAACTTCATATTGCTACATAGCAGACACTGTGTAGAAGCGGAGTTGTCGTTCATCGATGAAATCTAACAAGATTGGCTTTACCGCCGTAATTTTATGCTTACTATTTCTTAACCAAGCAAGTAGTAGCGTTTCTGCTTCTATAAACTCTGCAGATAGTCTTTCTAAAGTTTCTACTGTTGAGAATACTACTTCTGAAAGTACCCTTTTATCTTTAGAAAGTGCACCTGCAGTTTCCAAAGGATTAGACACAGTAGCAATAGTAGTTGAAAATGCATTATATTCCAGCATATCTGCTGCTGTTACGCAGTATAGACAGGATCTCAATGATACAGGATACCATACAATTCTCTATACTAACTCAATATTCACTGCCGAACAATTGAAAGCCAATTTATCCAACTGGTATGATTCTGAAGATCTTCTTGGAGCAGTACTGATTGGAAGACTTCCTTATGCACAATTTTACCATGCTGCAGCAGGTCCATTTTCTGCTGAAACCTTCATCTGCGATCTTTTCTTGACTGATTTGGATGGGACTTGGATTGACACTAACCCATCAGATGGTGTCTATGATTCTCACAGTTCAACTACTGGAACTGATATCTTTCCAGAGATATTTATTGGTCGAATCGATCCTACTTGCCTAACTTGGGGTACAAGTGTTGCAGACCATATCAATACATACTTGGCGAGAATTCATGATTACCGTACTGGTGGCGTTACACGAAATCGACGAGCATTATTCTATATTGACGATGATTGGGAGCCCTGGGCCGTCTCTTGGTCCAGTGACGCTGCACCTGCTTACTCCACTCGAATGCTCGTGAGTACACCTACTACCACTACAACTGCCACTGATTGGTTGAATAATAGAATAACCCAAAACTATCAATGGGGCCATCTATGCGCTCATAGTTCACCAACAACCCACTATTTCGGTCCCGAGGGTTCTGGTGAGGGAACAGTATCCTCTTCACAGGTACATGCTGCACCGCCATCATTCAACTTCTACAATCTATTCTGCTGCTCAGGTGCTAAATGGACTTTTGCTGATGATCTTGGAGTTACATACACATTCAGTGGTAGCTACAGTCTTGCATCCATTGGTAGCAGTAAGACCGGTAGTATGATGAACAATGCTGAATTCTACGGGCCTCTTGGTCAGAATGCAACTCTTGGTGAGAGCTTGAGAGATTGGTTCTCCGCCTCTCTTACACCTTCAAATGATGCAGGAGAATGGTATCTAGAATGGTATTATGGAATGAATATCATTGGAGACCCTCTTCTATCAATCTACTATGACACAACAGTTCGGACACCAACAATAAGCTCATCATCCCATCCCAATCCTATACTGTGGTACAACAACCCAAGACCACAGATAAACTGGACAGTACCGCCTGAAGTCAATGAGATTGCAGGATATTATTTCATAGCTGATCAGAATCCCACCACAATTCCTGATAGGACAACTGGAACTTATACAACCATCAATGGAACTCTTCCCGCCGAAGACTTGGCTAGCGGAACTTGGTATTACCATGTAGTAGCAGTTGACTCAGTCGGAAATATTGGGAAAGAAGCAGCCCATTACACTGTGAATATCGATAACGATTCCCCTGAAATTACTCTGATAGATCCTATTGTGAATGGTGCTTCTGTTACACTTGTATGGAATGTTTCCGATGCAACATCTGGTTTCGATGTTTCAAGATTATATATCGATGGTACACTAAATGCAACTTCCTCTACAATAAACACAACAATTGTGGTCAATAATCTAAGCTATGGTCAACATGTTTTCAACATAACAGTGTTCGATCTGGCAAATAACGCTGCATCTGTGGGGGTAGTTGTAAATCTTGTACAGCCATTTCCAGATGTCCTTCTATTGATATCTGCAGGTGCAATTGTACTTGTCATTGTACTCATCCTTGCTGCAAGAAGACGACGTTAGAAAAAAAAACGGAGCTAGAACAAATCAATCTGTCCTACTCCTTTCCTTCTTTTATCCACGGAATTTCTTACTAGCTATAATTGCAACGATGACAACAACGACTGCTATCCCTATTACAACAATTGAATCAGTTCCCAGATTGAGACCATCTGTTTGAGTTGCTGTGGATGATGTTGTTCCAGTCGTTTCTGTTGGGACAACTGATTCATCAATCAACCATCTAGAAACGCTCAACATCAGTTCCCATTCAGAATCTGGATCATTCAGGGAATCAACAAATGTGCTGTTATCTCGACTGTCATTCTCTTCGAATTCAGGATGCAAAGTTGATAAAAATACTGTACCATTCCATTTCTCATATGCTATCATTACTGGCAAATCTGTCCCAATATAATTCGCGATAACTGTCACATCTTCACCATAATCCGAGAAATGTCCTGAATCCCAATATGTTGTAGTTAGATTCTCTGGTTGTGATAATAGGTCCGGCCCTACAGAATCTGTGTTTACTGAGATATTCACAGCCATCTTATCATAGCCATATTTTGGGCAATCCATTTCACCGCTGTATAGGAAGAAATCGTTGAATCGGAAGTAATCATTCCACTCATAGTAATCTCCACTAACAATTCCAAAGAATGAACCCCCATTTCTGATGAAGTCCTCGAATATCTGAACTCCCTCAGTTTCTAAATCAGGTATCAATGTGTATGGTGATGTTCCGGGCATGGCAAAGATATCTACATTATCTAATGCTCCATTCCGAATATCTTTCCCAACAACCACTTCTACACTACTGGCATTCATCCATTCGAACATTTCAACAAGCGCCTTGCGGCTCTCATTGTGTCCTTCTGAGCCTCCACCACCATAGATGGCGACAGATACTCCTGAAAGGTCTGTCCCTACCTGGGAAATTTCCGCCACTGTTGGCGGTACCATTATCGATACTACTGTTAACAGAAACAATAAGCTCCCTAGTAGTCTGTGCATTGATTTGTTATGTGATCCATACACGGTTTTCACCGTAGGAAACCCGAGTTAGATATAGAGAAAGCCTTGGTATCGGCGCAAGTTTTCGAATTCTCTAAAAGGAATCGTATTAGTTATAGTATTGTGCCAATAGATAAGACATTCAGGGATACTTGGAGAAAAATCGGTCAACACGAGGGTCATCCAGTGTGGCAATCTAACACCAATGAGTCTTCAATGATTCATGGACATATTGTGGGAGTAGACTTCCTTCTATGCTATGGTTGTGAAAAATGCATCACCGCTTGTCCAACCAAGGTGTTTGTGCCATTTACTGATGAAAGTGAGATGTCTGTTGTTGATCCACTAAACGAATCAGATTGCATTCTCTGTCTTGTCTGCGAAATTGTATGCCCTGTTGAGGCAATCAGTATTAAGAGAGAGGGTGGTTCAGAGGATACGCTGAGCTCTTTATTACAGAGTTCTCAGTAGTGTATAAGAGAGGTTAGGTAAATGTTTGATGAAGTAATCAGCAAAGACGAACAAAGGATAAGGGATGAAGTTCGAGCTTTTGTTCGTGACAAAGTAGACAAAGATATGATCATAGCAATGGATAGTAAGCAGAAAGAGTATCCATATGAATTCATTAAAGCCGCTGCAAAGGAAAATCTTCTTGGGTTGAGATTTCCAAAAGAATTCGGAGGAAGGGGTCTTGGATGGGTTTCCGAAATGCTTGCGATTGAAGAGATTGGAGTTCTAGGGATTGCACTTGGTTGTGCCTATTCCCTGCCAAGCATTGTTGGTGAGGGGATTGCAAAGTTTGGTACTGAAAACCAGAAGAAAGAGTATCTACTTCCAACACTTCAAGGAAAGAAAATCTGTGGTGAGGGACTGACTGAACCACGAGGTGGGTCCGATTTCTTTGGTACAAATACAACCGCGATAAAGAAAGGTGACTCTTACATCATCAATGGTGAGAAACGTTTTGTTGCAGGTGGAGTTGGAGCTGATTATTTCATCATCTATGCAAAGACGAACTTTGAGGACAAACCACACAAATCACTGACGGCTTTTCTTGTCGATCGAGATATGGGAGTAAAGGTGGAAGAAGAATACGAGCTAATGGGCTGTCGTGGAATGGGTGCTGCCCGTATTGTGATGAAAGATATTGAAGTTCCTGAATCCAATCTTGTGGGGAAACTTGATGATGGAAATGCAGTATTCAATGCTATGATGGTTCCTGAACGTTTGACCTCAGCAGCTGGACCTATAGGAATGGGTCGAGCATGTATGGAGATTGCAGTAAGGTATGCTGACAAACGTGAAGCATTTGGTCAAGCTATCAAAAGATTCGAAGGTATAAGTTTCAAGGTCGCTGATTGCACAACCCAACTCGATGCGGCACGAGGACTTGTTTACCATGCTGCAAAGAAGGCAGATACTGGAGAATGGTGTCGAAAAGAGGTATCTCAAGCGAAATTCTTTGCTACAGAAGCAGGATTTGCAGCAGTTCATGAGGCTATGCAGATTCTGGGAGGGATTGGATACACTGATGTATACCCAATAGAGCGATTGTACCGTGATGCTCGTCTAGCCACAATCTGGACGGGCAGTAATGAGGTACAGAGGTTAATTGTTCAGAATGAAGTATTTCGAGAGATACTATCTGAAGATAGAACACTGAAACGAGATATTGAGCTTGATACACCTGGCGCTCATAAGACAGAGGAGAAAGTCTATACAGAAGATCCTAAGAAATACTATCCAGGGTAAAGAATGCTCCAACTTGAGGATGTATTTCATAGACAATACAAAATATTCTTATACTTAACTATATTTAATTGATACATAGATATCATAGAGGTAATAAAATGGCGAATTTAGTTTGTCCGAAATGTGGAGCAGAAGTATCTGTACCTGTTCATTGTGGAAAAGAAATGCATATCGAAGGTGATCAACTAGTGTGTTGGATGGGTTCAACATGTGGTCATCAGGATATACCAGAACATTGTGGAGCAGTGATGGCTATCAAAGAATAGTCGATTATTTGTGGGGAATTGGATTTTGATATTAGATGAAATCACGAAAAGACGCAGTGGAAGAGCTTACTCCGACAAACCTATCTCTGACGAGATGTTGAATTCAATACTTGAAGCAGGCCGATGGGCACCATCTTGTGCAAATGCACAAGCATGGAATTTTGTTGTTTTAAGAGATAATGATTCTCTAGCAAAAGCGCATGAACATCTTAGTTTGGGAAATGCTTGGGGGAAAGCTGCACCTGTAATGATTCTTGTTACTGCAAAGGAGGATGGAGGCTGCCCTTCACATGGACTTCCTTATTTTGCCATGGATGTTGGATTGGCAGTTCAAAATATGTTACTACAGGCAGTCCACCTTGGACTTATGGGGCATCCGACCGCTGGGTGGAATGAGGATGGGCTAAAAGAGGTGCTTGGAATCCCTGAAGAACAAAGAATTGTTACTGTTGTTTTCTTCGGATATGAAGGAGATTTCGATAAACTGGATGAAAGGACTCAGGCAAAAGAAAAGAGACCACGGACACGAAAAGAACTATCCGAAATAGTTCATTGGAATAGTTGGTAATCCATCTCGTAATCCGAAAGAGTTAATGACTCAAGTACTACTGAAAGACTAAGGAGAATATTTGATGCAAGTCACGCAAACATTGGATATTGCCTTTCTTGGTATCCCTGGCCTTCTCATAGGTCTAGTGATAGGGTATGTTATTGGAGGTCTGTCTAGCTTCAGAATGATTGATCGACTTGGTTTTGGGCTCATAATAAGCGGAATAGGTGGACTTATTCTTTCATTATTGATCAATACTTTTATTCCATTTTACTCCTTTGAAGCAGTGTTTATAGTCCTTGCTTTTGCAGGAGGATATTATCTTGGTCTATTTCTAAATTGGACACCTCTAATAATTCCTAAACCTAAGAACCACATCATCTATGAACCCGATGATGATGATGCTTTTGATAAAGAGATTGAGGAAGTTCTTGGTGACCAAAACTAACGATTTCTTGCTCTTCGATATTCGAATAATATTCTAACAACAGTTAAAGGGAACTGCTTTGAGAAGTCATCTAATCCGTGTATTTATGGAGGCGAAAGAAGTTGCGAAGGAGTCTACCACATCTTCTAGTCTTTGTGTCAATAACATGCTTATTATGGTCCGGAGTGCTATTGCCTGTCCAAGCAGCAATCCCTGTTGGTTGGAGTGGTGATTCAAATCTAGCTTTCCTACTTGAAGTGAATGGAGTAAATGCGAAGGGTTCGGACGCATCGAATCCCATTCCCGTTGATCTCTCTGAAAATCTTAACTTTTCAATGGATATCTATGTGGATACAAATCTAACTATACTCTCATACTCATTCAGTATGTCCTATCTCTATGTTCCTATAATTAACATGGCAGAGGACTTGACCCCACTCGTTGAAATTCCTGGAAACACCACAATACTAAACTTCATCAATAATTCCATTTCTCTAGCTTCTCTACAAAGTTCTGGACTTGGATTAATCTCTGGTACTATAACTGGTGCTTTCAGTTTCATCTATGAAAATGCCACTTCTCCTGGTGTAAACTCAACAGTAAGTGAGGATTTTGTACTTCAAGTTGGACCAACAGGTGCTGCTTCAATCCTCTCAGTAAGTGGATTGATTACTGTCGGATTCACAGCAATGTCAATTATCTCGCTGATTATGGCATTGGATGAGTTTCAAGGAGGTATTTTTGCAGCTCGTAAGATGCGTGGTGCGACAAGAGGTTCTGATGTTGGTATCTTTCCCCGGGCAATTGTTCTAAGAAGAATGCCTAAGAAGAAAGGTGGCGAAAACATCGATAAGTCTGAACTTACTCGTCGAGTTAGTGAAGCTGCCAAGAATTCTTGGGATCATAAGCGATGCCCAAAATGTGGTAAGAAATGGAAGAAAGATGCACAATCATGCGGCAAGTGCGGTATTGATACTGGTGCAGCAATCAGATATTTCTCGGAAGATATCGCAGAATATGCTCCAAAAGCTCTTACTGTTGTCAAACCGAAATCTAAGGTGACTGTTGGTCAACTTGGTAAACGTTTGAAGCTTAAGCCTGACAAGGCTGGAGCTCTAGCAGCCGCGCTCGTTGATATGAATGCACTTCAGACAAGATCTGTTAAGGTCCCATTGAAGAAGGTGGCATTCTCAGGTATGACGTTAGCTGGCTCGTATTGGTCTCTAATGCAGATGTTTTATGGGGCAACACCTGAGTGGGTAACAATCCTTCTTTCAATAACTGGCGGTCTTGTTGTATCCGTTATGATTGGTTACTTCATGAATTTTCTTGCACGTGTTCCAAAACTCGGATATGATTAGTTTGATTTGCGAATGTGTCGAGTCTTTTTTTGAACTCGGCACTCCTTCAAACGTTTCGTCAACACATATATCATGAACACACTTGATTTCATTGATTACCAATAAGGTCCAAAATTCTTCCAGGATTTGATTGTAAATGAAAAATCTAGATGCCTATAAGACTACTTGGGAAAATGATGAAGTTCATGTGAATGTTCCTTTCAGTGCTGCAGGTGTTGGTACTACTATCCTATTGACATCCAAATTTACTGGAAAACTAATGCTTCTAGACGTTGGGGATGGGACCATTAGAGACCTTCTATTTTCTCTCAAAAATTCAGAATTCATCAATGAGATTGACCTTATCGCAATTTCCCATGGCCATTTTGATCATGTAGGTGGTCTCTATTCATTATTCGGTTTCATGAGAATGTTAGGTCGAACAAAACCGCTCAACATCATTGTGCCCACTAACTGCAAAGAAGCTATTGAGATAATCAGGGGTTACAAGGAATTACACCGTGCAACTCTACCTTTCAAAATCTGGTATCATGAAATTTCACCAAGTTCTGATTTTGATACAGATTTCTTCAAGGTGCAATCCTATGAGGTAGAGCACTATTCTCTTGAACATCCCTCTGATTCGGAAGAGGAGATTCTAGAGCCTGCCCTTGGTTTCAGGGTGCAGGTCGGTGGAACTATAGTGGCATATACCGGGGACACTAGGATGTGTTCAGGTGCTGAAACAGTCGTAAAAGATGCAGATCTTGCGCTCATTGAAGCCACCCGAAAAACAACTCCTGAATCTGGAAAAAGAGTCCATCTCTCAGTTGAAGAAGGGAAGAAACTTGGTGCTCTTGCCAAAGAGTACCTGTTGATACATACCATTCCCGAAGTGAAGTAATTTGAACTAAAAGAGACCTTGAGTAGCCCAGAGAACAATAACAGCAAAAACAGCAGAAATAGGAACAGTGACAACCCAAGATAGGAGAATATCCTTGACCTGTTTCATCTGTACTGGAGTTTCGGAAACCCATCCTACTGCTATCAAAGCTGCAACAAGCACATGTGTTCCACTCAGAGGTAATCCCAGAAGGGTTCCTACAAACATGATAATTGCCACAGATATACTAGCTGAGAGTGCTGATGATGGCGATAGAGTTACTACTTCTGTTGCTAATGTCTTAATCACTTTCCGACCTACAACAATCAACCCCAGTGCCATACCTATTCCACCCACTAATAGAGGGATCAAATATCTCGGGATAACCATGAATCCAAGATCATATGTTCCGATAAAATCAGGTAGAACAATGAGTGGAGCAATTGCATTAGCTACATCATTACCTCCCCTGCTCAATGAAGTCAGGATGAGAAACGCTGCGAGTAGGTATGAGGCAATCTTTTCTTGTCTTTCAAAATCTGAGAATCCCTTTGCTCGTTTTTGTATCCGTCTTACTATTGCAAATATCCCCGCAGCAAAAAAGAATCCGATTACTGGTGATAGAATCCATCCAACAAATATCTCTAAAACCACGTTCCAATTAACAACACCTAATCCCCAATCAGAATATCCTATGACAGGTGCGAAAATTGCTACGCCAATTACAGACCCTACTATACATTGAGTTGTGCTAATTGGTAATCCTTTAGTAATTGAAGCAAGTAGTAACCAGATTGCCATGGAAATAAGAATGGCAAAGACCATGTCTATCCCCATCTCCATACCTCCGACCATATCTGATCCCACTTTTTCAGATACGTTTCCGCCTAACGAAATTGCGCCAATAATGGTGATTACAGCCCCGATAAGGACTGCAGCTCTAACTGTGAATACTTTTGCTCCAACAGCAGGAGCCATAGCTTCATCATTGCCTCCTATGGAGAAGGCAACAAGAAAACTGATGACGAGCAAGGCTCCTATTATTAGAGGTTCCAACTGAAAAGTTCCTCCGATTAGGTATGCCTGACTGCTAGTGCTCGGATGAAATCACCAGTTTCCTCTGCTGTTATGGCAACTTTCAGTACTCTCTCTGATATTGCTCGGAATAGAATTACTTCTTTGGGAGTGAATTCTGGTTCATTGAAAAGTCGCTCAAGTAAATCAAATTGAATATCTCGTGCCTCCTCTCTTACTTTGTCAATCTGATAAGTGAACTCAACAGATCTCTCAAAGTCTGTGAAGAGGTATTTGATTGCATCTTGCAGCAGGTCGGTACAGTTCCAACATTTCGTTGCTATCTTGTGAATCTCGGCAGGTGGATTATATTTGCGTCCAATATGCATCATCCTAACAGCATCTTCAGTGGCATCAATTACACCATCCATGTGAATTACCAATCGGTGACGGTCCTGTGTCTGTTGAGGAAGATATGCTCTCTTCGAAAATATTTTTTCAAATAACTCATCTTTGACTCTATCAGCATCTCGTTCAAGCGTTATGATTTCCTTCTGAAGGTCTTTCAGATTCTTTGTCTTTCCTTCATCCCAATCATCAGCAGAAACATGAAGCTTGGCGCTAGCTGATTGGAGTAT
>CAZMBV010000086.1:0-11291 GCA_964564335.1 uncultured archaeon | reverse complement strand
ATAGAATATTTTGTTCTGTTTCCACCTAGTTTTGTCATAACATAATACATGCATTATCTTCCAGATTTACTTCTTCAAATCACAATCAGGACCTGAGTGCATTACGGACTTCCTTTCGAAGTGCTTCAATTGCATCGGGTGCATTACATACACCGAATTGGTCATGATAATCTCGATACTCCTCTGAATCAAGTAATTTCAGAACTTGCTCAATAGCCTCAAGTTGCTCTCGGGTGAAATGCTGAATTCTAGAAGTAAGAGTCGTGCCTGTCATGTTATCAAGTGTGGATGATTGAATATATTCTCGTAATTTTTCTATAGGTGCTTATTAGACTGAGAGTTGACATGATATTGAAAGGCGCCACGAATCCAGTGCCGTTTCTGGATGGCCTGCTTGAATCCAAGTTAGTCCAACTAACAATGAACGGTCCCTATTTGATTTCTAATGTCTGTCGTGTCCGCTTCCCGGCGGGTGGCGCCTCTCTACTTCTTCTCTGGGCTTAAATCACAGATGAAAGTATGATGAATTAGGGGTGAGAAGAGAGTACTGCACTTTGTACTCAGGGAAATGACCCATTTTGAGAACCAACTTAATCACACTCTTTGCATCTAATGCAATAATAGCACAGTGGTAGGAGGGCGGACGTGATCACATGTCCGCTCCTTTTTTTTAAGGTCCACTTATCTTGTTAATGATTTGAAGAAAAATCAATATCAGAGATCATCATTGTGTCCGTGTTCTTCAATATCTTTGTGAACTTCTCTCTCCATTTGGGATGGTTTTCGCCTACTCAACATTGAAGATAGTCTAATTCTAAATGGAACTTTGATTCTGTCATCAATAGTTGGAACTCGTACATATTTCATTACAAAGAACATGAAAACTTGAAAGATTGGTAATGGAATGTTTCTAAATGCATACCCAATAGTGAGTATAGAAGGAATCGCAACAATAAGAAATGAAAGAATCATTAAGATATAGACTCTTTTCTTGGTATCCTCTCCTTGGATGAATCTGAAAGCTGTGATTCCAATCATCAAATTAAGACTCCAAATAAGAATTTCCGAAATCGACATCCATCCTGCGGTGATAAGATAGGTATACGAATAGATTGTTGGATAGAATCCTCCACCAATGATGTACATGTAATCATGTTGTAAAACATAGAGCCCTCCTGATAGAGTGAGTACGTATGTGACTGAAGCTTCAGTAATATTGAGGTTACTCACCGTAAAAATCGCAGGCATGATTATCAATGCAATCCAAACAGCTGTTGCAGCATTGGGAAGAACCGCAGTGACTATGGCATTTCTTAGTTTCTTCATAGTACCTTCCTCTTCTTTATTTGCTCTCATTGTATCAGTTGGGGCCAAACATTATGAAGAAGCGGCCAGAAGACGAAGACGAATATTGCTAGAGATACAACATTTGGAACGACATTGAACATACTCCATCTTGGGTCAATGTAGCCATATTGTGGAGTGAATAGATATGCTATAATGCATGAGATGGAGATTGCTACAAAAGCTGCCCCGATACATTTCTTGTCAACTTGTTTCTGTTGATAAACAAATGAGAATATTGCTAGTGGTACGATAAAGAGTAATGCGATAAAGATCTGGTATGATTCCCAAAATACATCTGGGAATGGGGGAGCAAAAATCTCTCGCGGCCATTGACCCCAAGTTCCTACCATATTACTGATTGATGTGGTTCTTGTAGAACTGTTAACAAAATAGTAAGGAAAAATTACAATCACAATCATTTTGATTACTAATAGCAAGGATTTCCTAATTGTACTCACGAATTATTCCCCTAGCCACAAAATCTAATCAGAAAGATAAGTATTTTTAAAAATAATCTGTAAACGAATGAACTAGGAATTGACACTAGTCCCACAATCTCCTCTCTCCCTGGTGTACATCAAAAATTAGGCGTAGATAATTACGCTTTAATGGAGCACCATTTGTTTTCTGGATAGAGGAGATATTTCTTGACAGTTCCAATTGTAAAGAGTATTGACGAAATTGAGGACAAGATAGCCCGTGAGCGACTCGAAGGTCTTGTAAAAGAGCCCCATGTTCTTGGGGTAATGTTATGGGGGAGCCGTGCGACTGGGTTTGGTTCACCAACAACTGATTGGGATGCACTCATCTACGTCACTGAGGAATACTATGATAACCTCGAACTCAAAGATACGATTTGGCTTGAGTTTGACGAATCGGTTGAACCTCGAAGGTTAGTGATAGATTTCTCTCCAATTTCTGATGCGTGGTTCAGACAGCAAATCGAATCCCCACTAGATATGGACCATTTTCCATACGTTGAGGGTGTAGTAATTCATGACCCATCAGGTAAATTAGAAGAATGGCGGCAAAAACTTGCTAGATACCCAGAAGAAGAGCATCTTGATAGGCTCAAGAACAAGTACTGCACAGTGATTGGAGCTCTCTACTATACAGACATCAACAATAGACGTGGAAATGTCTATGATTCTAAATTGAACGCCTTCAGGACCGTTGTTGCAGCTGCCAATCTTTGGTTCTCTATGCAGAAACAATGGACTCCACCTCTGAAGTGGTGGACCCCTCATGTGAAGAAAATGGGTATGTCTGATGTGATGTACAAATTATTCTGTGATGCTCTCAATGATCCAAAGTTCGAAAATATCGTCCCGTTGTTCCAGAAACTCAAACAGGATATCATCAACCAAGGATACGAATTTCCGAACGACTCGATGACAACATTCCTTGAAACGATTCATGTGAAAGGGCGTCCAGCCCAGATACGACACACGTACATCTGAGATTGCCGTTCTATCACAGAATTGCCTCTCAGAAAGACTCTCACGATATTCTCTCCTTGAATAGATATTGATACATCCTTGAGAGTAGTGCCATCACTAACAATCAGTATTTCAGCTTCGAGTAAAAGGTCACTCACGTTGTGTACCTCTGATAGTTCAGAAGAGAACCTGCCTTTGAGTGTAGTGGGATGGGTAAAGAACTAATCCTTACAATTTCAATCGAAAGACATACTCTTCATCTTGAATTGATAGTTTGCTTTCAACAACTTTTCCAGTTTTGTGGATGAAGCGAATCATAGGCTGATTCTGAGGATGCACATAAGCTATGAATGCTTCAACTCCCTTGCTTTTTGCAATTCTCATCAGATGATTCAAGAGATATGTTCCAATCCCTTTACCTTGATATTCGTCTTGAATCAATATTGCGAACTCAGCTTCGTTAGTACTTCTATTGAGAAGATATCGACCTGCACCAACAATGGTTTCATTCTCTCCTTCTTCACCTGATTTGATGACTGCTACCACGCTAATATCTCGTGATTGGTCCACATTGTAGAAATCTTGCAATGTCTGCCTTCGTAAGCTCTTGAGTGGAGTAAGAAATCTGAAGTAGATGCTTTCTTCACTAAGATCATAGAATAGTTCTTTGATCCTATCTGAATCATCTGGGCGAATCAATCTGAAATGAACATCAATTGGACCATCTGGCCCCTTGAATCTCTCCGTCATCTCGTATTCTGATGCAAAGTAGGTTCCCTGAACAAGGAATGGAACTTGATCTTCAAAGACATAATGCATTGATTTTGCTGCTTCCAGCAGTTCGTTTCGGAACTTCGGGTGTGCAATTGCTATGAGAGAGAGCACACGCTCCCGAATGGTCTTCCCTGCAAGGTTGGCGAGACCATACTCTGTTATCACTACATCCACGTCTCCGCGAGTAGTAACGACTCCCGCTCCTTCACTCAGACGAGGAACTATTCTTGAAACGCTTTCATCCATAGCTGTTGATGGAAGGCAGATTATTGCTTTTCCACCAGGAGACCTCTTTGCACCCCGAATGAAGTCCACTTGGCCCCCAATACCGCTATAGAATCTGTGTCCAATCGAATCGGCGCAAACCTGTCCTGTAAGGTCTACTTCAAGAGCTGAGTTGATTGCTATCATCTTCTTGTTCTGCCCGATAACATACGGATCATTTACGTATGAAGTGTCATGGAACTCAAACATTGGGTTATCGTTGATATGATCATAAAGTTTCTCCGAACCCATTGCAAAACTTGCTATAACTCTCCCTTTGTGGATTGTTTTCTTCTTATTCGTAACAATTCCTCGATCTATCAATGGAATAAGACTATCACTGAACATCTCTGTATGAATACCGAGGTCTCTAACCCCTATATCTAGAAGATTGCTACATACTGATTGTGGTAATGCACCAATCCCAAGCTCAAGAGTAGACTCGTTTTCAACCAGTCTAGCTACATAAGCACCAATCTTGTCAATGGTTTCTGTAACTTCAGCACCTTGGAATTCCCTCAATGGCTCGTTATATGGGACAAGGTAGTCGATTTCTCCAATGTCAATGAATGAGTCACCATGCGTGATTGGCATCTTTTCATTAACTTGCGCAATTACCATATCTGCGCTCTCAAAAGCTGCTTTTGTAATATCCACTGAGATTCCAAGTGAACAGTACCCATACCTGTCTGGAGTACTTACTTGGATCATGGCTACATCTAACGGCATTCTCCTTTGTCTGAATAATTCAGGAATATCTGAGAGCATGATTGGAGTATAATCTGCACGCCCCTCTGAAACTGCATCTCTAATATTTGCACTTACAAAGAAAGTGTTATGTCGAAATTGATTCTGGAATTGAGGATCGGCAGATGGAGTATCTCCAAGAGTTAAAAGATGAACAATCTCATTGTCTGCCATCTGGTCAGCACTTTTTGCTAATTCCTGAACAAGATGATATGGCACACCACATCCTGTTCCTAAAAATATTCTAGAACCCCTAGCAATCTTTTTGATGGCTTTTGATGCTGGAAGAATTTTTTTCTTGTATTTTTCAGTCCAATCAGTTACAGTTGCCAATGCTATCACCTCGGCCAATAGTCTTGTTTCACTCTTTTGCTATATAGGCGTTTACAAGTGGTATCACTATGACTTGAATCTCTTTTCATGAAATTAGACGGAAGGCTTTTAGTGGGGTATCTTTCGCCAGCTGTATAGTGTCTGACAACAAGATAGGTGTATACTATCATGTCTGAAGAAAAAATTGGAAATCGAAATTTAGTTGTCATCGGTGCAATTATCGTACAATTATGCCTTGGATCCATTTATGCATGGAGTATATTCCAAGGAGCTTTGTATGAATCAATTGCTGAAGGTGGCATGTATGGATGGGACAAGCTTTGGTCAAATCTACCATTTGCTGCGGGTCTTGCTTCATTTGCAGTTTTCATGATTTTTGCTGGCCGTTGGCAGGATCATGCGGGTCCCAAAAAAGTTGCAACTGTTGGTGGCATACTATTAGGTTTAGGAGTGATCCTTTCAGGATTAGTTGATATCCTAGGATTTGGAAATGATATGGTTCAAGGAACTCTCTATTTAGTAATCACATACGGTATTATTGGTGGTGCCGGAATTGGTTTTGCATACGTCTGCCCTATTGCTGCTCTTGTGAAGTGGTTCCCTGACAAGAAAGGACTGATGACAGGAGTCGCAGTTGCTGGTTTTGGTGGTGGTGCGCTGATCTTCAATTATGTCGAACAGTATCTCATCGGTAATTTCCTTGATCAAATCGGGATGCCTTTGATTATCCTTGGTACAATCTACCTCATCTTTGTTGTAATTGGATCACAACTACTTGTCAATCCTCCAATTGGATGGCTTCCTGAGGGTTTCACACCTCCAACCACGACAGCTGATGGTTCTGGTACTGGGATGATACCAAGTGAGATGATTAGAACTAGTAGTTTTTGGGTTCTTTGGCTTATGTTCGTCTTTGCTGCTACTGCAGGCTTAATGACACTTGGAAATGTAGTGTCCGCAGCAAAGGGAATTGACCCTATTGTTGGCACTCTTGAGCTTGGTGCATTGATTGCAGGAATTATGTCTATCTTCAATGCTGCTGGTAGAATTGTTTGGGGATCAATCTCAGATAAGATTGGAAGAATCTCAACATTCATACTAATGTTCATAGTCTTGGCTATTGCAATGTTCGCATTCGGATTTGTTCCAACTGGAACATCTTGGATTGTGGTAACAATCATTGCTTCAGTAGTAGGTTTCTGCTTCGGAGGTAATTTTGCATTATTCCCATCGGCAACAACAGACTACTTCGGTTCTTCAAACGTTGGAAAGAATTACGGTGTTGTGTTTACTGCTTATGGTATTGCAGGCATAGTAGGTGCTCTTGTTGCAGGTACATTTGGACAAGCTTTTGGATATTCAACGGCATTCATTGTAACAGGCATTCTAGCAATAATTGCAGTATTCCTGACTTTGATACTTAAGTCCAAGCGTAACTAATTTACAAATTGTGAGGCCAAGGAATTCTTTCCTTGACCTCTCATCTCTTCTTTTTTCAAACTTTGAAAGGTCGACGTTACAAACAAAATCTTCATCAAAGATTGTTTTTAATAAAAAACAGTAGATTGGACAAGCTTCATATAGGGCCTCTTTGTCGGACGGCCAAATCATCGACTGAATTTGGTGACCGATTTTGTCAGAAGATAAAAAGATTACAGTTTATAGCCAAGAAGAAAGGCGATTCGAACCTCCTAAGAGCTTCGTTGATAAGGCTTATGTAAAAAGCCATGAAGAACGAATGAAGATTTGGAAGGAGTCTGTCGAAAATCCTGACGAATTTTGGCTTAAAGCAACCAAGGAACTTTGTTACTGGAAGAAAGAGCCAACTAAGGGATTTGAATGGGAAGATATGGCGAACATTAAATTTTCCTGGTTCAAAGACGGTGTAACCAATATGGCTTACAACTGTCTTGATAAGCATGTCGAGGCAGGCAAGGGCGATCAGATCGCTTTGATCTGGCAGGGTGAACCCCTTGATGAGTCAAAGACTTACACATTCAGTGAGCTCCTAAGCGAAGTCAACAAAGCGGCAAACGTCCTGAAGAACCTCGGTGTGAAGAAGGGCGATAGAATTACTATGTACCTACCTATGATTCCTGAGCTCGCAATCATCATGCTTGCATGTGTCAGGATTGGTGCAGTACATAGCATCGTTTTCGGTGGTTTCAGTGCTGACTCAGTCAAGGATCGAATCATTGATTGCGAAGGTAAAGTGCTTGTCACAGCTGATGGATACTACCGTTCTGGTAAGGTAATCCCACAGAAGAAGGGTGCAGATAATGCAGTTGCAGACCTAGATGTTGTTGAGAAGGTTCTTGTTGTCAAGAGAGTCGGAATCGACGTTCCATGGACTGAAGGCAGAGATGTCTGGTACCATGAAGAATACGCAAAAGTCGATGACAAGTGTGATCCTGAGTGGATGAATGCTGAGGATCCATTATTCATTCTCTACACATCAGGATCAACTGGTAAGCCCAAGGGTGTTCTTCACACAACTGGAGGATACATGACCTATACCACACACACCTTCAAGTACATCTTCGATTATCACCCAGGTGATGTCTACTGGTGCACTGCTGACATTGGTTGGATTACTGGGCACTCATACATTGTCTACGGACCCCTTTCAGCTGGTGCAACGACCTTGATGTTCGAAGGAACTCCCAGTTCAGAAGCTGAGAACATGGAACGTTTCTGGCTAGAAGTCCAGCGATGGAAGGTTACCCAATTCTACACTGCTCCTACAGCAATCAGAGCAATCATGAGATTCGGTGACGAACCAGTCAAGAAATACGACCTGTCCAGTCTGAACTTACTCGGTACCGTTGGTGAACCTATCAACCCCGAAGCTTGGATGTGGTATCACGATATTGTCGGTAAAGGAAAGTGCCCGATAGTCGATACGTACTGGCAGACTGAAACAGGTGGTGTTATTCTTACACCTCTACCTGGTGCCAATGCTACAATTCCTGGTAGCACTACCTTCCCGTACTTTGGAGTCAATCCTCTTATTGTCGCAGAAGACGGTGTCGCTGTTGGTGCTAACGAGGGTGGCTATCTTTGCATGAAGAAACCTTGGCCTGGTCTCATGAGGACGGTCTACGGTGACCACAAACGATTCATTGACACCTACTGGGTCCAGTTCAAGAATCCCGAGAACGGTGAGCCAATGTACTACACTGGTGACGGTTCCCGCTTCAACGATGATGGTTACTTCTTTGTTATGGGTCGACTTGATGACGTTCTCAAGGTATCCGGTCACAGACTCGGTACTGCTGAAATTGAGTCCTCACTAGTCAAACATCCTGCAGTAGCAGAATGTGCAGTCGTTGGATTTCCGCATGAAATTAAGGGTGAAAGTATTTACTGCTTTGTTACCCTCAAGATGGGTGTAGAGAAGACCGAAGAGCTTCGTCAGGAGCTTAAAACCCATGTTCGTAATGACGTAGGTCCAATCGCAACACCTGAGAAGATTCAGTGGGCTGATGCGCTACCAAAGACTCGTTCAGGTAAGATCATGAGAAGAATTCTCAAGAGAATTGCTGCTGGACAGGTCGACGATCTTGGTGATGTTACTACTCTAGCAGATCCAACAGTCGTAGAGAGCTTGGTCAAGGAACGCCTTTAGAATGTAAATTAGTTCAAGAGAGACCTGGAAGGGTCTCTCATACTCTTCTTTTTCTTATCATCCTGTTAATTTCTAAAATTGGTCATAGAACAATATACAAAACTACTACATTGCGTGATTCGATGAGTGAAGACCATGCTTCAAGACGGAGTTAATCGAAAGAAACTTCTGGGTGGAATTTTTGCGACTTTCCTCTTTGTCGTTTGGATCTTTGTTGACATCTACATATTCCCTCTTTTTGGTTTGACTTCCTATACACTCTATGAAGTACTTGCTTACGGTTCTTGGATAATCATCATACTCATCTGTTTTGGGATTTTGGCATGGACTGGTTGGTTTCCAATGCGTGATGAATCCCCCGATTTAGTTGAGAAATGAAACAGAATACTTTTCTCTTGCAATTATCTCATCAAGTGGTTACGAGTTTGGTGATTTCTATGCGAGTTCTTGAGATTCTCATCATACACTACCCCAAACTCATTCTTACATAAACGCTTCCACTGCTTCATACTCAGCTTGGTAATCTGAATGTCCAGTAACATTCTTTCCGTCAATAACATCTGCAGCTGCTAATACCCTGACAGCGCGACACCATGCAGTTACAATGAGATTCCCACTAACTGCATTACGAATAAAGTCTAGAGATGTTTCATTCGTTCGGAGTGCATCGTGTGATGAGCCCGGCATGATGGTAACAATATCATATTCGGTCACATCGCTAATTTCAGTCAGTAGGATGTCAACATCTAGCACATAATTGTTAGCATAATTACAACTGGTCAGTGATTCACTAAGAACAGTTGTCGTAATCTCCCATCCAAATCTCTCGAAGACAGTTCTTATGGCTCCATAGCAATATCCAAAGTCCTCATCCATTACAAAGAGAATCTTAGTTAGATCTTCTTGGGTGGTAGCTTGAGCAAGAAGCGGGGTAGCGACTCCCAAACTAATAGTCAGATTAAGAAGAAAACAGACTCTAATTTGCAGTCGGTGAGTTTGGTTTCGTTCAATATATGAACTAATCATGATAATTGTACTGCGCCATATCCTACTGTTAACTTCCCTAATATAGTATGGTGGGCGCAAGTTTTTCAGAACATATAATTTATAAGATAAATAACTATTGTTAATTTAAGAGAGTGATATTGTGTCAGAAATAATTGATGAAGAGATACGTCAGACCACTCTTATTCGTGCAGCACCAGAAAAGGTCTATGACGGAATAGCTAGTGCAGACGGATTGAATGCGTGGTTCACATACAATTCGGAATTGGATCCTCGTCCTGACGGCGATATAGTTTTCCGTTGGAAAGATTGGGGTCCCAATAAATACACCCAAAATTCTCCTGGCAAGGTAGTAGAAGCAAAGCGACCTGAGAAATTTGTTTTCCAATGGAAAGCTGATAATCCAACCTATGCTACAACTATTGAGATGATCTTTGAGAAAGTTGATGAAGGAACTGTAATACATCTACGGGAGTTTGGATATCATAATACTCCCAGTGGGAGAACAGCTATGTTGGAATGTGCAGCTGGTTGGGGTGAGGCACTTACATTGTTGAAATTCTATATTGAGCACCATATTCTGTATTGAAAATCAGTTCCAGACTTCTCCATACTTCTTCTTGAAGTTCTCCGCTTTCTCATGAAAATTGTACTTGACCCAAGCAGTGTATGCTATATCAAAGGTTTCTCGAGCTAATTTGAGGTATTTTTCACTTTGTAGCTTCTTCCAAGCATAGATTAGTACTTCAATGAGGGGACTAGCCATCATTGCTACCTCATAGTCATATTTTTTGGTATCTTGCACTGCAATTCTATTTAGTGCAATGATTTTGTTTGTTACCTTTTCTAGCTCTGTATCATCGAAACTATCCAATACTAGTGTTGAATGAAAACTTGCAGTTATTATATCGTCTCGACAAATTACACCTTTGGATACAAACCATTCCTGAATGTCTAAGATAATCTCTACACATCTCTTGAGAACTATGCTTCGCTCCTCTCCTTCCAATATTTGAGATGCTATAGACGTCAGAGTAGATATTGTATTTCCAAAGTAAGTTGCATACGTTTCAGGTTTCGTAATCTGCGAAGCATCAACAGTATTGATATCGAGCAAGCGCATCGCTAGGTACACCATTCGTACCGCAACTTCTGGCATTGCCTTAGCTCTAGTCAGTACAGGACATAGAGAATTTGCAACGACAAATAATGAGAAACGAACTCGTGACTTCGGCCACTCTTCATCTATCACATTGAAAATATCTGAAACAAATTCGATAGAGTGGCCCATATGCTGATTACGAATCTCACCTGTAGCTAAGAAATAGTACTCCGCTTGAGCAACACTCATACTCTGAAAAACACTGTCTAAAGTATATGCAAAGAGTGGAATTTCTGACCTCATTAGACCTCTAAAGTAATCCTTGTAGAGCATTATCACCTCTTCGAGTACCTCTCTTCGCTCACCAATCGTGAGTACTGGCGATTCGGCAAGTGCGGTGAGTACTGCAATATAGTTTTGGAGTTTGAGTGACGCAGTTATTCCTATCTCTATACCTTTACCTTCTTTATTTAACTCCCACAGTAAATCAGAATCCATTACCCAATTGATATTACCTAGAATACTTGCGATACTTGACTTGTATAAGCCTAGTTCATGACCAAACCCATCATAGCTCGTGATCGAATAGACTTTATCGAATAGATTGTCCCTCTCATTCATTGCTTCGATGAATGAGCATATGATTTCCGAT
>CAZMBV010000085.1:0-11414 GCA_964564335.1 uncultured archaeon | reverse complement strand
CGACCAGACGGGATTGACGATGGACTTCGCACTATCTGAAAAAGACCAGAAGCTTTGGGAAAGAGCCAAAGCATTCACGCTTGAACATATTACACCACGAGCTCATGAGTTGGAAAAAAGGAATGAGTTCCCGAAAGAGGTTATTCAGAAAGCCTTTGAAGCAGGACTCATGAACCTCCATATTCCAAAGGAGGCAGGTGGCCCAGGACTCTCTTTGCTTTCTGAAACTTTTGTATCAGAAGCAACAGGTTATGGGTGCGCAGGATTGGCAACATCAATCATGTGCAACAACTTAGCCTTTGCACCACTCGTTATAGGTGCTACAATTGAGCAGCTCAAGACGTATGTCGAGCCGTTGATTACAGGAAAAGAACCCAAGTTTGGAGCATTCTGCCTAACCGAGAGGGGTGCTGGTTCAGATGCAGGTGCTGTTGCGACTCGTGCTGAAAGGGATGGGGATGAGTATATCGTTAATGGTGTCAAGTGTTACATCACTAACGGTCCACAAGCTTCACTCTTCACAGTCTTTGCATCAACTCAACCTGAACTAAAGACCAAGGGTCTCTCATGTTTCATGGTTCCAAAGGGGAAATCTACAAAGATTGGACACATAGAGAATAAAATGGGGCAGAAAAACTCTGTTCAGAGTGAAGTGATCTTGGAGGATGCTAGAATACCCAAGGATTGCCTTGTCGGCAAAGAAGGGGATGGCTTTAAGATTGCTATGACCACCTTGGATAAGACCAGAGCAGGAATTGCTGCTATTGCAACTGGCGTTGCTCAGAGAGCAGTAGATGAAGCTGCAAAATTTGCAAACATTCGTCATCAGTTTGGCCAGTCAATAGGCAATTTTCAAGGTATCAGTTTCATGCTAGCTGATATGGGTGCACGAACAGCAGCTGCAAGACAGCTGACTCGTTATGCAGCATGGATGGCAGACCAAGGTATGCGTAACTCGAAAGATTCCGCTTTCGCGAAATTCTTTGCATCTGACGCTGCAATGCAAAATGCAATTGATGCGGTTCAGATTATGGGTGGTTACGGGTACATCGAAGAATACCCAGCTGAGAAACTTTTGAGAGACGCAAAACTCTTACAGATTTATGAAGGCACAAACCAAATTCAACGTGTTGTGGCTGGAAGTAACATTCTCAGAGAGAGCGCAAACCTCGAAACCGGCTTTCATGTCAAATATGATGGAAGAGACGCACCAGTAATGTAGACTTAGAGAACTGCCCAAGCTTTTCTTTGGGTAGTTCCTTTCTAGTCTTTCGTTCTTCTCATCTAAAAAAGCAGGGCATGAGTTACTTACTTAAGATAGATTATACTCGGCCAAACCATCAAAGGCTGGAGTATCTAAACCTTGGACGATAACGAAACTATTCGGACAATAAAAAATCGTCGTGCAATAAGGGATTACGACACATCCAACGATGTGCCTGATGAATTGATCTACAAGGTAATCGAAGCTGGTGGATTTGCACCAAGTGCAGAGAATCAGCAACCATGGAGAGTAATCGTTGTACGTGATAAGAAAATACAGAAATTTATTGGTCAAATGGCGGTTGACCGAACAATCTTGCTTTTCGGTCGAGCAACACCACGAGAGGAACTTGAACGAAGGTTGAGCTATATCAAATCGAAGGCTAGCTTAGAACGGACAATTGACATCCTTATCTCTGGTGCTCGTTTTGAATATATCAAAGGCGAGCCAGAAACTGATGGAGCTCCGGTTTTACTTGTTCTCGCCGTAGACCAAACTCATGTAGGTAACTCTCAAGCAACACTCAGAGGAACTGGTGGTGTATATGGATGGTCAAGTCCACGTCATGCAGTTATTGCAGGTTCAATGATGTTACAGAATATGGCACTTGCAGCAGCCTCTCTCGGCATAGGAAGCTGTGTGTCATCAGTTCAGTTGGACCATTTTGATGATGTGGGGGCGATTTCTGAGAAACTTGAAATCCCATTCCCCCATTGGGTTCCGATTCTCTGTCTTACACTCGGATATGCTAAGAATGAACGAACCCTAGGACCTCCAAGACAAGGTCCAGAAGAGATTGCATTTCTCAATAAATGGGGTAAACCATTTACTAAGGAGGAAAAGAAATGAGTGATCTGGATATTCTAAGAACTTCATTTGTTGCTTTTATTGATGGCCTCTGGTGGGGACTTCGTGAAAACACCGGTCCACTTTCTATGTATGACGGTTATAGCGGTGGTTTCAAACAGATAGGAGCAGAGATAGCTGAGAAATCTGGAGGTAAAGGAGCAGAAGCAGCAGCTAGTATTGCTGGTCAGATATTCGAGGCAATTGGTGTTGATGTATCCGTTCAAGTGAAAACAATCATGGTGAAGAAATGCCCAATTTGGGAGAGAATTCTTGAACGCGGGCTAGAGTTTGCGTTTCATATCGAGGAGATATGCTGGATGCCAATGCTCAAGGGTATTGGTGAGAAGGTAGGAGCGGAGCCAGAGATGGTTACGGCACTCAGACTATCTCATATCGAAAGTTCTAAAGTCGAATATAAGAAAAGTAAAGCGAAACAAGCTCTGGAGAAAGGTCAAATAACTCAAGATGAGCACGATAAGGAAATAGCCAAACTTGAACAAGTTCTGAAAACAATTCCAAAATACGGACAATACGTGTTCAAGTAAACCTATTCCTCAAGGTGGTAAAGACTAATGGAAACCTTAGAGAAGGCAGGATTGGCAGTCAACTACAACAAGGTCCCTGATACAAAACCTAAATTTCTCCCGAAGAGAGTACACATCTGGGATGAAACGCTCAGGGATGGTGAACAGACTCCAGGCGTAGCATTGACGATTGATGAGAAGATTGAGATTGCAAAGATGTTGGATGAGGTTGGTACTGCCATTGTTGCTGTAGGGTTTCCAGCTGTCAGTGATGCTGAAAAGAGAGCAGTCAAAGCAATTGCGGACGAAGGGCTCTCAAAGGCAAGTGTTGCTGCTCCTGCACGAGCTGTTATTCAAGATATTGAAGCCTGTATTGATGCAGGAGTTGACGAAGTTCCAGTTTTCATTGCTACTTCAGACTTCAGGTTGAAATACCAATTACGAATGACGCGTGAGGAAATGCTTGAACGCCTGACAGAGTGTATCGAATTTGGAAAAGAACATGGCCTCGTCATTGATTACATTGCTGAAGACTCAACCAGGAGTGATATGGAATTCCTCTGCCAAGCATATCGAACCGCAATTGATGCAGGAGCAGATAAGATATGTGTCGCAGATACTGTTGGTTTCGTGAGACCGGAAGTAATGAGACACATCATGAAAGAAATCAAATCTCACCTCTGGACTGAGAGCAAGTACAAGGTGCCAATGTCAGTGCATTGTCATGATGATTTTGGGCTGGCAACTGCGAACACACTAACTGCAATTGAAGAAGGAGTTGCCTACCCACAAGTCTGTGTGAATGCATATGGGGAGAGGGCTGGTAATGCAGCCTTTGAAGAAGTAGTTATGGCTTTAGAAGAGCTCTATGGAATTGATACTGGAATTAAAACAGAGAAATTGTACACCTTATCAAAACTTGTAGAAAAGAACTTCATCGTACCACTCCCACTCCACAAAGCGATTAGTGGTGATAATGCCTTCACTCATTCAAGTGGAATACATTCTCACGGACAATTGACTCATTCGATGACCTATGAGCCGATTAGTCCATCAAAAGTTGGTCGTAAAAGAGAGTTTCATCTCGGGAAATTCGTTGGTAGACACTTTGTCGAATATTTACTGAAGATGGGAGGCGTGGAAGCAACACCTGAGCAAGCAAGAGAGATTACTGATAGGGTAAAGAAAACTCATGAGGAGCATAAGAAACTCCAATCCCACGCAGCCTTTGAGAATATCAAAGGAGAGCTTCGTGCACTTAGATCTGGCGTTTCTGAACGAGAATTCTGGGCTATTGTATTTGAAGTGATTTAGACAATTCATGCACTATTTGATACTCTTAGCTGCGCGCCTCCGAAGTAGAACTCCAATATCCATTACAATTACGCCTACCAAGAAGAGAATACCAAATATCGTTAGAATCATGATCTCCATATCTGCTGTTGCAGTATTGAGCCCAGACAACCAGTGCTGATTCATAAAGAAATAGATGACTTCAGTAATCAGAAAGATTGTCGCAATAAGTAGCGCAAACTGAATTCCTCTTCGAAATGCATTTGATGCTGTAGACGCACTCTGAGTGGTTGCATTCATTTCTGTTGTTGACTCGATTTTAACGAATCTTCCTTGGGTAAGTTGTTTTGCAACAAACTCGTCAATCTTTGATGGTTCCATGTTCGAAAGAGCAGCAGTGATGTACACAGCTCGAATGAATTTGTATGCTGCACCTCCACTTAGTAGGGTCAGTACTATTACAGTAATGAAGACGACTGCAACGCTCCAGAAGGCAAACATAGCAAGGACTGCAATAATGATAGCAAATACACAAATAATCTCGCCTAAGCCACCGGCACTCTCTACTCCGCCATCAAACAAGAAGCCCAGGCGTTGCATAATCCCCATACTTAGCCAAGTTCCATAGTATTCCTCATCAGCTATACCAAGAATACTCTTGGCATCATTTCCCACATCATCCTTCTTTCCTCCATAGATAGTGATTGAAGCTGTTGGAACATCTGATGATTTCTGAGTTTCATCTTGCGTGCTCATAATTAGTAACTCTCCACCATCTAAATTCATGCATTCATTGAATTTAACAATTCGCATAATCTAATCAGTTTCAAATACCGATTGTTTTTTCTTCTATGAATGGTTGTTAGTTCATATGTCCGATCCTTGGAGTGAGATAATGAAAGATGCCGTCAATGGCATCGCGGGAGAATATTATATTGAGAGAGACGACGGAAGGGTAGAAACTCTACCCGTAATCGATTATCTAAAACCTTTACTGGAATGGGATGATCAAGAACGTCTTGGTATTCAACATGCTAAAGGAAAAATATTGGATATTGGATGTGGTGCAGGGCGAGTATTAATTCATCTTCAAGCTTGTGGGTATGAGGTGGTTGGAATAGATCTTGCGCCTGGTGCGATTGAGGCATGTCAGAAAAGAGGGATAAAAGAGGTTTATCAGATGTCAGCAGCAGATCTCAAGTTCTCTAATGCAGAATTCGATACAATCGTCATGTATGGGAACAATTTCGGTGTTCTAGGAGATGATGACAATATCATAAAGATGCTTCAAACACTTCATAGGATAACATCAGATGATGGGATCATTATTGCTGGGAGTGCAGATGTTGTTAAGACAGATGATAAAGAACATCTTGCCTATCATCAGATGAATCTTAGCAAGAATAGACCTAAGGGATTAGTCCGCATCCGTGTCAAATACAAGGGGCTCGTTGACGATTGGTGGGATTTACGTTTAGCAACACCTGAAGAGATGGAGTACCTTGCAGAAAAATCTGGATGGAAGCTAGAAAGAAAATACCAGAATGGTACTCCTTATGTTGGGATACTTTCCAAGAGTTGAGTATCATGACAATATACGCACTTGGAAATAAAACACCTGAAATCGCATCAACTGCTTATGTTCACCCTCAAGCGTCGGTTATTGGAGATGTGAAGATTGGAGAACGAGTTTTTGTTGCACCAATGGTTTCAATCCGTGGAGATAGGGGCCAAATCACAATTGGTGATGAGACTAATGTTCAAGACGGGGTTGTGATTCATTCGGATCCCAGATTCACCACACGAATTGGAAAACGAGTCAATATTGGTCATAATGCTTCAATTCATGCAGAAGAGATAGGAGATAACGCCGCTATTGGAATGGGTGCAGTCCTCATGCTCGGAAGTAAGGTTTCCGAAGGGGCGCTAATTGGTAATTGCGCATTATTACACAATCGAACAGAAACTGAATCTTACACGGTCTACGCGGGAATTCCAGCCAAGCGAATGCGAAAACTTGAACCAGATGATCCAGCTATGAAGGCGATAAGCATCTACGTGAATTCGTATATCGAAAATGCAGAGTACTATCCTGAAAATCTAAGGGTCATTGATGAATAAAAGACACAACCCAAAACCTTTTCAATAAATTTAACTATAGTTAATATAAGTGAATGAGATGGAGAACACAATCGAAGGAAAAATCGTATCCCAACAGCTAGGTACATTTGGAAAAAACCAGATAGTTTACGGCTATATCGGAATTGAAAAACCAAATGGTGAACATGTAAAGGTGAAGGTTGATTCGTACACACGGTATGAAACTTTAAAACTTGGGAGTCAAGTCTTCGTTGAAATTGCTAATCTTGGTACAACAGACATAATTGTCGCACGAAGGATAGACGTTAATCAGGATCCCATTTTTAGCACTAAATCCAAAGCAGCAGTTAGTGCATAAACTATCATCTTGTAAAATAATATTGCCCGAGAGCGTAAGGTTATACGTAATTCTCTAGGCTGTCAAAAACGGCGAAATAATATGCAGAAGACCGTCAAGGGAACAATAACCGCAGCAAATATCAGTGCAATGGGAAAGATGCGTTATGGATATATTGGCATCGAAACAGAGGATCATGAACATATCAAAGTCAAGGTCACAGCTTTCACAAAATTTGATACCCTCGAAGTAGGATCTAAGATACAAGTGGAATTAGAATCAGTCGGAGATGAAACGCTTCTTACCGCAAAGAAGATCGCAAGCTCTGCTTAAGCGTATCAGCTAGATTTTTAGCAGTGAGAGTCACTTGTTCTTAACAGTATCAATAGGATGTTATCTTAATGCCTGAACTACCGTTGAAGTATTTCTGCTATGTTTGCGGTCATGAGAACAATTTGATTCTTGATATTCCATTTGCTCCGAATATGAGCAGAGAAAAAATCACATGTTCAAGTTGTGGCGACGTAACTCATCTCTTACTTACTTCCTGCCCAGAATGCAAAGAAGCATTCAAGTATTTTCTCTCAGATCTTGATTTTCCACACGAATTAAAGACGTTGGCTGACGTCTATGTAAAATTAATACGTGGAATCAAGGACAGTATTTCTGGAGTTGTTGATAAATTCACAGTTCCATTGCCAAAACGTTGGTCGGTAAAACTTGACTGCAAATGCGGAAAAGAATACGCAGTTGAGATACCATTACCTCAACTCTGACTCATTCCTTCGATTAAGCAACAACAAACTCGTAGTTCAACAATGTTGGGCAGTTTAGTGAATTTGCAACAGGACAGGTCTTATGGGCTAGTTCAATAGCTCGACCAACCTTTTCCATCTGGCTTGCATCATCAATGGTTACTTTGACTCTCAATTCGATTTTTTCGAAGCTCCATATCTGTTCATCATTCTCCGACATAGTACCCGTTGATTTAACTTCGATGTTGGAAAATGATGTATGAAGACTTTCAGCTGCTTTGGAGGCTGAAAGACTGAAACAGGAAGCAGATGCAGCTAGTAACAAAGTGTACGGAGAAAGATGTTTCTCCGGTGCATCAGGCCACCAGTCCGGAGGCGATGTCACCTCAAACTCATCATTGTGTTCAATCTTCACACCGATAAACATCGGGCGAATTACACGAGTACTAATCTTGTAGACATGATCGGCCATAATGTTATTAACTATTTAAAAATTATTAATAAATTATTGGGTCGTACCATTTATTCTACTATGATTTTAAAATCGAGATGAATTGGACATTTCATAGAGTTTGAAACTACACAAAATCTGTGAGCTCTTTCTGCTGCTTTTGCCATCCTTTTCTTATCTTTTTCAGATGGAACTATGATTTGGGGTTTGATCGTAATCTGCTCAAATTCCCAACCATACTCACCTTTCTGTAGGGTTCCTGTTGCACTTATCTTGAAAGATGTGAATTCAGCATGAAATCGTTTTGAAACCCCCGAGAGTGAAACTCCATAACATGAAACTGCTGAAGCTACAAACAAATCTTCTGGAGAAATGGTTGCTTTGGGGCTATCTGGCCAGAAATCAGGAGGAGTAGCTACCTCAAAATCAGGTTTTCCTTCAATTTCAATTGTAACTATCTTTTCCTTTACCCAGCTGCTAGTTATATCATATCTATGTTCTTCGAGATTATCGTCGGGCATATCAAAAATATTTGAAGCTCTATTGAATATCTTTTTGCTATACCAAAACAAGAAATAGTTCCGAGAGTGAAGCTTATTAGGAACTTATTGATAATGAATGTTGGTGGTTAGGCGGCTGACTGGGCATTTGTTTTCTGTAACATGCCCTCATAACTCCCCCCCTTACCATTTGCCTTGTTGGCGCTAGCCACCAACCTCTGTTGTAATTTACAGCAATTTTGATATACCAGAGATATTTATTCGCTTTAGGAGTGTTCATAATTGTCATTAGAACTTGAGAAACGATTAGGTAAAATTTTCCTGTTTTTAGGTATTGTAACTGGACTGGTAGGCGCTGGATTGTTTATGGTTTTGGTGCCGAAAGTTTACGGTCCATTTTCTGATTCGGAGTCGCTAATTGCTAGCCTCACTTTGATGATCTTCGTGCTTGTAGGAAGTATTGTTACAATCACTGGTGGGACATTATATTGGGATTGGAAAATTCAAATGCTCAAGCTCGAGAGAGAAGGTTCTTTGTAGATTTCCTACTGCTTCTCAAAGAGCTTCTGTAGCATCATTGCGGCCCTCTTGTACCTTGCAGATGCCTCCCGAACAGATTCATCATTCTGGGTATCATAGTCTGTACAAATGAGGCTAAAGATCTCTTTGTGTTCAGAAATCATTGGCTGCAATCCGTGTATGAAAAGAAGGGACTCACATGCATGGTTTCGGACCAGATAATCAATATCACTAACCGCATCATACAGAGCAGCAATTGCTTCAGGTGTAGGAAAATCCCGCAGTTTTCTTGCAGCATTCAATCGAACATATGGACTTGGATATTCTAAGAGAATCCTAATGATATACGGAGTGTATTCAGTTGTATTCTCAATAACATTAAGAGCTATTGCAATCTCAATCAGCAGATCAGCACTGACCTTCTCTAGCATTTTTTTCATCAAGGGAACTGCTTTTTCAGAACGTAATTCTCGAAGACCCATAGCTGCATAATGACTTCCCTCTTCCGTGGATTTGATGAGCATTTCTTCAGCTAGGTCGCGTTCAGCTCCTTCTAAGATACATGCAGCAGCAGGATCAATACCATCATGCCACATCATGTAGGGGTCTCCAAAAAAGTTCGCCATGAAATAGTCCCATTGTCTACTAGGCATGATTTGTAAATAATAAATAAAGGAGATATGGGTTTCTAACACAACATGAAGAATCGCTTAGTTTATTATTCTCATTGATAGATGCCAGATAGGGAAAAAAATGGAGTTTCCAAAACAGATAGTCATTTTAATAGTGAAGATTGGTGCTGTGTTACTAATCCCATACTATTTGCTCATTACAACAAATAACACATCTACTTCAGTTATTCTTACTGGAATGTGGGGGGTATCACAGGGCGAATTATTTGTCACAGGAGTGAACCCAATATGGGTTCAAAACCAATTCCTGTTTGCGCTATTGTTTATTCTACCAATAGTTGTATTTTCTTTCTTCTATAATGAGAAACCTGTTGATAAGAAATGCATTAGAGCTGCAGAGGTTTCTGTTTTACTATCTTTTATCATCACATTTTTGACTACACTGCTATTTGGTTCAGCTTTCATTTTAATGGCACCTTCTCTAGTAGCTCCGAGTGTTGTTTCACTATCCATCTTTGTATTTGTTTTTTGGCCGTTATTACAGAATTCATGGCCATCTATTCAGGGCGCTGAAGTGATTCAGAAGGGCCAAAGGAGAATATCGAAAATACGAGAATTCGTAAGTAAGGTCATTCCCATCAATATGGCAACTCTGGTGTGGTTGAGTATAGTCATATTCCCAGCAGTCCTGACAATAACGAGTTTCGTGAATTCAGAAACAGTAATTTCGATAAATTATTTGATTTCAGGTGGATTGTCAGTAATTTCATACCAATATCAGTGGTTTACAGGGGGCGGATTTTATCCTGCTATTTCAATCGATCTTACCTTAATTTTAGCCTCCGCTATATTTTATGATAGCCTGCTGATATGGAGCCTTAATCTATGGCTGGGAGTAACAACATTGCAATACATTCTGGGAAAATCCACAATTAAGCGAGTCCGCGTACTTGCGTTGGTGTCAATCTTGTTCTTTGCGATTCCTGCAGTCATAATGAGTACTATGTCCCTCTTTTTTGGGTCGGAATTAATCAGTTTACCACTGCCGTTTTATCCGATAATCATGTTGCTTGTTGCCAAGTTCGTTCACGCACCTACTCCAAAAGAACCAAGCTCTGGAGAAATGATTCACGTTCCTCTAATAACTAGAATATCATCAATCTTTGAACGTGGGAGAAGCAAAAAAGAAAGTCCTTCAGATGTAGAGATAGTATCGGAAGAAGATACTGAGATGACCGACACATAGAGGATTTGCAAAAGAAAATTTTGTGCTGTGTATTGCATAACTGAAAGGCAGAAAGATTGATGAGAAGGCCACATCGCAGAACAATGAAAAGGAAGAGGTGGTGCCGCAATAAGCAGCACCGTAAAAAACGATTATTTTCCAGATTTAGATTTCAGTTGCCGTACAGCTTCGCGGATGTCAGCCGCATCAACTTCTTGTGCCTCAACAGCAAGATCTTCACTACGAGCTGCAGGAGCTGAAGATGGTCTTGCAGCCATTGCTCTCTTCGTGACACCCTTAGCCTGAACCTTCGCGACTATCTCAGAAATCTTCGCTTCGGTGAACTCTTCATTAGCAGGGAAATCTTCCATGCTGACTCCCAAGTCCTCAAGTATAGATTTCTGAATTGCAATTTTATCGATCTCCTCGACAGCAAGGCCAGTAATGATATTCACGAGCAGCTCAGCTTTCTCGAGAGGGATAAATCGTCCCTGTGAGAGACCTGCGATCTTCTCATAGGTTGCTACACCATTCTCATAATTAGTAATCTCGGGGAAACATCCCACTGTGTGGATAACAATTCCCTTCTCAAAGGCGTTCTTTGCTTCTGTATCCCACTTTGCACCATCAGGGGTACCTTTTGGCCAACGGTCTCCAGACTCGACACCATGAGGTGGTGCATCTCCGATAAGAACTGAAATCTTAGCAGATTCATTGAGAAACTCCATCTTATTCATTACTTGAAGTGCTGTCGATATTGCCTCTGGACCATCACCACCACCGGATGCATCCATCTGCATAACGTTCTGTTCGATTTTTGCAGTATCGGAAGAAAGCTCGAATTTTTGTGTGATGTAGGTGCTCTCTTCGGGAGGATGATCGCGATATGAAACTAAGCCGACCCTGAGTCTGTGACACAATTCCTCCTTCTTTATTGTGCGAATGATCTCTAGAATCTTGGTTTT
>CAZMBV010000084.1:0-11546 GCA_964564335.1 uncultured archaeon | reverse complement strand
TATGAACCATCAGGAAGTCTCTCTTCTCAATAGCAATCTCATCAAGGGACCTCCCTGACAACACGTCTCTGATGCGTGCGAGGACTTTTTTCATAGATTCATAGAGTTTCTCAATCTCGTCCTCACTGAGGGTTGACCTCTTTCGAAATGGAAGGATCCCTGCATACACCAGAATTTCATCAGCGTAGGCATTACCAATACCCTTTACGAATCTCTGATTTCGAAGTACATTCTTGATCTGTCCATTATGATGCTTCAACCGCTCTCTGAATGTTTCAAGAGTCAGGTTCGGGTCCAGTGCAGATGGACCGCGATCACGGAAACCTGCAACACTCGAGTAATCACCATGTGGAACTAGATACACTCTTCCCATCTTCTTTGCATCAGAGTACCAAAAGGTTTCTCCAGTGGTCTGTATTGAAACCATATCACTCTTCGTTGGTCTCTTGTATCTGGACAGGGTTCTGAATCTTCCAGTTAACATGGGATTGATCACAATATCGTGTTTCTCAAGAATCATCATGATGAATTTACCATCCGCCTCGATTCTTTGAAACACCTCTCCTATAGCCCTCCGTGTAAACTCGTCAATAGGCAAACCATGCACAACTATGTGATTGTGAACTGAAACCTTCTTGATACTATGTCCAGCTAATAGGTCAGTCAATTCCTTACTGATAACCTGTAATTCAGGAAGCTCTGGCATAACACTCAGTATATCCCTCTATATATCGAGTTATGAACGTATAGTCACTTGTGGTAATAGTAAAGCGCTGATATACTAAAGACTGCAACCGCTCCAAACCACATCACCATTAAAGCAATACCAGTTTCAAGAGATGCACCTGTTAGTGAAAGAACTACGAGCGCAAGCGGAATCACATACAACACAAAAGCGAATCCATTGCGAGTCGCTTTGTCTGAAACTAGCGACGTACGTTCATCCCGAAAATTCGCTGCATAGACAGCGAATCCAATCAATATTAATGGCAAAATAAGAATAGTAATCGATATTGGTAAAGAGGGCGGCCAAGATTCAGTTGGGAAGATGAAGCTCACAATGAGAGTCACAATAAACCACTGTAAAGGTACAGTCATCAACCATATTGCAATACTTTTATTCGATAGTCTTTTCATATTTTGTTCCATTTTGATTCACCTTCATTTCCTGAAATAATACACTCCCGATCCGTATGTTACTGCCATAGAGAGAAACCAGAGGGATAGGATGGCTGCCAATACGTCAAATATTAGCAAATTAAGAGCAATCAATGCACCTGTCCAAGGTAAAGCGAAAAGTAGGAATACGAAACCATTCCGCATTGAGAGATTAAGAATATGTGTAAATCGTTCATCTCGATACTTCTCCATTGCTTTTACAAGCATTAGTGTAAAAGGGATACTAAGTACTCCCCCCCAGAATCCCCCTGGCACAAAGTACCATGCTACAACAAGCATAACAACAATAACAATTAATCCAACAACGTTAGCAATTTGATTACGATTCATTATTATCAACTCTATATTCAAAGATATCTTCAATTGCCACTCCGAATTGATGTGCAATTTTGAATGCAAGAACTAGTGATGGATTATAGGTGCCTTTTTCCATCGAAATAATGGTCTGTCTGGTCACTCCAAGTCGTATTGCAAGACCTTCCTGTGTCCAATCTTCAGATCCCTCTGTCTGCTTCATCTTTGCTTCACGGAGATCCTTGAGTTTGTTCACAATCATTTACTGCACATCCGAACAACAATGTAAAGTATACTATACGTAAAGTAGATTTTACATTTAACTCTTTTGATAACACGCAGGTATAATTTAAGACGGAAAAGTATGAATGGCGTACCATGCAAGAACCAGTTGTTTACCATGTCCAGAAGGGTCGGCTTGTTAGGATGTCAGATCCAGGTGCTTTCGGAAGAGGTGATTGTTACCTTGTCGATGCCGGAATGAAAATCTACCTTTGGATTGGGCCCAAATCGACGGTTGATGAGAAATTTCTAACTGCTGCATCTGCTGTCATAGCTGATACTGCAATAGAAGGTAAAGGCGATATTGACCGTATTGAAGGCGGCAATGAACCTGATGACTTCAAAGCATTGTTCGATGACTTCCGACTTACCGATGAAGATACAGAGGGAATTCTGAAGAAAGTCCATCTTGAAACCCATGAGTACAAGCTCTGGCGAGTTCATAGAGAAGGCGATGAGACCTTCTTTGCTGAAGTTGCGATGAGCAAAGACTCTCTCAAGACAGATGATGTCTTCATTCTTGACACTTGGGATGATATCTTCATTTGGCGAGGCAAGGAAGCCACGGCCAGAGAGAAGTTTGATGGGAATATCCTAGCTCGAAGGTATGATGCGGAAAGAGTCGGTGTTCAAGAAATTGAGATCATCGAAGAAGGCGATGAGCCTGAGGAATTCCTCAAAGCATTTCCATAGATATCTTCAATCAAATTTGTTAAGTGAGGAAACCTCCCTCACTTCAATCCCATTTTGTTACTTACCTAGAAGTGCCATGAACTCCTTTTTCTGCTTGATCAAACTTTCGATTTCTGCTTTTTTATCCATCTGTCCAAGTTTACCATAGGTTATGGCTACTTCTTCCATCACTTCTGCTTGCTTTTGACTTTCCATGGTATTAGTGTAAACAAGAGAAAGAACATTCAAGGCTTTGAGTTTCAATTCTAGTAAATTATGTCTATATGCAATCTTAATCCCTTCAGTCGCGAAAATTATAGCTACATCGTAAGCGCGTGCATTTTGATACATTAGTCCCAAGTTACAGAGCGTGATGATTTGAGATTCGTAATCTTCCACTTCATAACTCAATTGAAGGACTGAGAGAAAGATCTTACTTCCTGCAATTAGATCTAAATTTCCTGCTTGATAGTCTTGTTGAGCACGTTCTCTTGTAACAAGCAGTGCACCTTGATATTGATCTGGCGTTAGTGTGGCAACGGCTTTCTGAGCCTGTTGATAGATCTCCACTAGGCTGAATCCTAATTCTGATCGAATCTCTCTGATAAATTGAGGAATTTCACTGTCTGACATTTATGTTATCTCCCGTACTGCACTAGAGGGACTCTTTGAAGACCAAAACAATAGACCATAAAGGTTACTCGTTTGACCTGCTTTTACACCAGTCTGTAATTGCCGGTGCGTGGTTCATAAAGGACTCCGCTGTCCTTCATCTTTGCAAGGGTTTCTGCAGCAACGTGTTTCTCCACCCCCGCTTCTTGAGCTATCTCGTTGAGAGTAGGTCCGAGAGACCCTGATTTTCCTGAATCTAGTTTTCGTATTGCCTTGAGAACCTTAGTATTGAATTTATCAAAACGAGCATCTTTTCCCCAGTTCTCTTCAGCACCTTTTTTGAGTTCAGTGAGTTCCATGAACTCCTTCAATGCTGGTTCGAGAATCTTATCCCACGCACTCTTCATTTCTTTTGCACTGACCTTCTCCTTCCAATATGCACGTGCAGTTGAGCGTGCGAGTTTGAGCACACTCATGGGTCTTCCCAAGGCGTCTGCATCAAGAATCTGTCCCCTCGCCAGTGCGTTCTCTTCAAGTCCAAAACTCTCCTGCAATGTCTCGAGTCGGGATAAGACGTACTTTGTACTGGACTCGACACTCCGAACTGAAGTAGTTGGGGTCATCAGTTGATACGTAATTGCTGATTTCAAGATTGGAAGTTGGAGCTGGGTTGGACTTCCTGTTTCTATCCAGAAATCCTCAGATGCTAGAGCTAGTGGAATATCGGGTAATGATGCACTGCCAGTGTCTGTTAGAGTACCGATTGATACTTCTCGAAATCCTGCGGGATCCTTTCTATCAATGCATATATCCTCCAGTCTTTTTCTTGAGATTGTTCCGACATCCACTCTGAATAGACGAGGAGTCTTTACGTTGATACCTCTTACATTGTGCAGAGCCGGTGTTTGTCTTCTCATTGATGGTGGAAGTACTCGTCGCACGAATGAAAGGAATCTTCTTACTTGTGTTTGAGACGCAATTGCTTGAATTCCTGTTGTTAACCCACCAACAGCTTCCAGATACGGTGGGCTCGAGACAAAGAGCCTAGCAAATACTCTCTTACTAGCTTCCGCCATCCCTACGTGTTCAAAGAGTAGATTAGATAACTCGCGTAGTTTCATTGGAGGCGTAATCTCTGCTGTGAAATCCATCGGGAGTTCTTCGCATGAATCTGCTGTGAGAGCTCGTTGAACAATTTTTGTTTCTTGAAGGATGCTAGGGACAGCAACACGTTTTCCCGTGACTTCTACATATGCTCCATCTTCAGGAAGTTTCTGGTTTCGACTGAATACGACGAACTCACCCTCCATTAACCACGGGCTGGGAGTCAGTAATATTACTGACGTATTTTGGGTATGTTTCACAAAACCACGATAGAGAAATTTCTGACCTGAAATGCGTTGACTGAATTGACGCATGAATGTTGATTCCCACTTGGCAAGCTCGGTTCCAAATTGCCTACTGAATATATCAGTTGAGCTTGACGCGTCAGCGAGTCTGTCAAACTCCGAACCATATTTAGCAAGTAGGTCTTCAGAATCCATATATCCATCACTTCTATTCTTGTTCCTTTTCTTATTTCTCACCTTTTTGTTTCATATATTCACGATAAGCTCGCGGATATTTTTCTGCCATCTCTTCAATGGTCGGAAGTCGTTCTTTGTAAGGTCTGTATAACTGTCCCGGTGTAACAGAGCTAATCTCCTTACTCAGGAGGGGTCTCAATTTTTTGTTGACCTCAAATCCAATAAAGTGTCTGAATGCAGCCTTAGCAGCTACTGCTGTAGTCCCGTTACCCATGAATGGATCAAGGACCACATCTCCTGGTCTGGATGAGAAGTCTATACACTTGGATACTACTTCCAAGGGTAGTTTTGTACTATTCTTTGCACGACCTGTTCTATACTTGCGTTTCACAATCCATACATCTTCAGGATAATTCTCAATTTTATTGAAGTAGTATGATTTTGTATTTTTCACTAGAAGTATAATATGATAATGACTTGTTACGAATTTCCTCTTTGTGTAAACTCCAAACGGATAATGCCAGATTAGATGGTTCAGCGTTGTAAGACCTGCTTCGCTTGCACCTGCTATGACTGCATCAAGATTGGTCCACCCACTGAAGATGTATGCGGAAGCATCTTTCTTCATGATTCGTGGAAGTTGTGCAATCCAGTCATTCGTAAATTCCTTGTAAGACCCCCGTGCCTCTCTGTATCCTGGAACTACAAGAGTTTCATCTCGATTATAGACGCTACTCATTCCATCAAATTCGATACCAAAGGGTGGATCTGCTACAATCAAATCAACTGATGATTTTGGTAGGGTCTTCATTCCCTCGATACACTCAGTGAATTGAACCGTGTCAAGTTCAACTCCGTCGATGGTAGAAGTTGTCTTAGAATAGAGTTTGCTGGCTTTATCATGGCTCCAATCTTCTGTCGGCTCGAAAGAGAACTCAGCTAGATGTGGAATATATGGTTTGGACCTTTGTTTCTTTGACTTGGTCCTACTTTTGCTAGAGTCAGTATCAGAAGGCATGAGCAGTCCTGCGATTGTTTATCGTCTGTTCTTCTTAAGATTGCCCATCCATTCTTACGAGTTATAGTAAGTCTGAGGGATCTACACCTCGGCCCATTGCTCGTTGGGTCATCCAGTCCATTTGATCCTCAGGTGATGGAGGTTTCTCTGAAGTTTCAGTTTTTACTATCTCCATTGCTGACTCGGGGCAGACTATTGCACAAACTCCGCAACCGATGCATCGTACTGGATCAACTACACATACATCCTCTGGGATACTGAGTGCATTAAACTGACACCTATCAAGACATGTTCCGCATCCAGCGCAGATCTCGGAATCTACTTTCATGACAAAGTCTGTCTTGATGTATTCTCGAGGAGTATCCAGATTTTCAACACCTCTCAGAACTCCACAACAACACGTGCAGCAATTACAGATATACGTGTGACCTGCTTGGACATTGTACGTGCAATGAACGAGTCCAGCATCTTCAGCCTCTTTCAGAAGTCTAAGCGATTCTTTTTTCGTAATCGGTTTAGTGATATCGCTTCCATCAAAATAATTCTCAATTTTCGGTACAAAGGCTAAACAAACAGTGGTTGGATATGAACAGGGGTCTCCAAGCAGACCCTTTTGTTTCTTGCAGATACATTCACGTACGCCCCATGAACTAGCGGATTCAATCATATGTTCTGCCTTCTGATACGGGTGAATTTCTAGTTCTGTACTGATACTTTTGTTGACAGGTAAAACCTGGAATATGACCGGTTCTACTTTGGACATTTTCTTCTGTGCTCGCTGCATATATTCCTCAACTACTTGAGCAAACTCCTCATCCATACGCTCCACCTGATCTTCATAGATTCCCACGACAAAAGGCATGAGACCGTACTTCCTTGCTCCTGCACTCTTTGACATCCAAGAATTGATTTGTCCCTTTGCGAGCATTGTGTCCAGTAATGATTCTACATCATCTTTTGAACAAGTAAGACGCTGCGCAATCTCCTCTGCGGTTTCACCGCTGAGTTTCAGTTTACTAGCAAGCTCTGCCTCTTCTGGAGTGAAAATCCATTCAAGAACTCGCAAATGAATCCCATCTTCATATGAAGGATATCCATTAGGGATTTTATCAAGAACAATAGCTAATTCTTCGTATGGATTCATATCGGTCATAACTTGATATGTCTAACAATCCACTAGAATAATCCTTCTGTCGTCAAATTTCCCATGCTTAAAGTGTGTATGTGTCCTACGTTGGACAGCTAAGCACTATACCTAGAGGGCTGAGCTCTGAATTCACCCTATTGATAACGCCAGTGCAATCCAATCCCTTTCCAATAAGTATGTGAGCTAGGGACATCTGAAAAGGAGGTAGGAATGGTATCCCACTTGCATTTAGAATGCTTGAGTAAGTACTTATCACATTTTCATCTAATAGGAATGATTCCAATTGTTGGAGTGTGGTTCGTGTTTCAAGAAGCACCATGGATATTTTTTTCATAAATGCAGGTTTGGGAATATTAACGGCTTCACCGAACAGTTGTTTAACATTCTCTTCAAACCAAGTTCTCATTCTTTCTGGACCATAGACAGGAAGGACTATTGCCCCCTTATGTTCATCTTCTGCAGGCATGATTCTGATGAGCCCTCGTTTCTCTGCAGATAGGACGAAATCAGAAAATCTGCTGTATCCTACATTTTCAAATTCTAACCCTCGTTCTCTTAGCTCAATCCCTAGATCTCTGAGTGAAGGTGGAGGCCCTTCATTGAGGTCTTGCTCAGTGACCATAGCAAGGAAGTCAAAGGCTTCATTCACTTCCTTCGAGATTTTAACTGCCTGGGGTGTAAGCACTTTTGGAAGTGCAAGTACAGTGCTAGGCAACTCTCCTTCTTGGTCAATGTATCTCTGTGCTTCTGCCCATTCCAAGAACTCATGCCAACTCGCAAATTCTAGTTCTTTTTCGTTGAAATCCGGATTTAAGGAGTACATTACGTGTTTTGCATGACCTACCCCTGGTTTGTTACCTGTACTCATTATTGTACGAACAACTTCTTGGAGTTGGACTCCAGCAATATGTCTTTTTTGAACGATACTCTGGACTGATTCATCACAATCTTCTGGATGAACACAATCCAGTGAGGACCTAAATGAGAAGATGTCACTGTACATTGTAGCTAAATCTGGAAGTTCTGATGCTGTGATTATTGGATTACTTATGAGCCAGAGTTCAACACCTCGCTCTTTGAGTGAACCAACAAGCAGTTTGAAGTCTCCATCTCCCGTGATCATTACATAACGAGTAGTTTCAGGATAGTGCGTTAGATGGTCCAGAATGTAGGACGCCATCTTGTAGTCGCTTGCGTTGTCCCTGGAATCAGGTACATGAATGAGGTCATACCCGAGAGCGTAAAGATCTTCAGCCATATTTCGACGAGGTCCCCAATCTGCAAATGCATATGCTTTCACGACATGTCCAGATTGGCGAATCTTCTCCGTCATTACTCTATGAGTCGATGATTCATCGGAAACATTTTCTACATCCCAAAATATTGCTAATTGAGTTTTTACCTCTGAAGTCATCTGGTACACCTCTCAGATTGATTGCACTGAAATAGAGTCCTATAAGAGCTTACTGAATTCAAACTTATTCAAAGAGGAAAGCTCATTACTACCATAGTGAAGCACCAAGACTGTTGCTATGCTCTAAATATGAGAATCTATTACTAAATTCTCAGGTTCAAGAGGGATGCTTGAATGTCACAAGACGAGCGAATAAAAAGAGAAGATTTCAAGCTTGATGAAAAGGACTACAAGGACCTTCTCATCTATCTTCCAGAAGGTGTCGGAATTACCGATTTAGATGAAAATCTCGTTTTTGTTAATGATGAATTTGCATCTATGCTTGGATACGAGTATCAAGAACTTCTTACATTGAGTATGTACGATCTAATCCCTGAGTATGAGAAATCCCTATTGAAGAGAGAATCTGCAAAGCAGGCAGTTGGAGTATCCTCTGGGTATAACATGAACATGGTCAGAAAGGATGGCGGTGAAATTACTGTCAAAGTATCTGGTGTACCACGACGCGATGATGAGGATAATGTGATTGGTACTATGGCGGTCATCATCGATATCACCGCAGAACAGGAGAAAGAATTAGAGCTTCAAAAACTATCACGAGCAATCGAGGCAAGTCCCACTTCTGTTGTAATCACTGATCTTGATGGAACAATAGAATATGTGAACCCGAAATTTGCTGAACTCACTGGGTATACATCTGAAGAAGCACTGGGTAAGAATCCCCGCATTTTGAAATCAGACCGGACTCCCTCCGAAACATATGATGATTTATGGAGGGCTCTCGTAGCTGGCAACGTATGGCATGGCAGATTTGTAAATAGAAAGAAGAATGGTGAATTGTATTGGGAAGAGGCAGCGATCTCTCCTGTTTTTGATTCTGATGGGAAAGCCACTCACTACGTAGCAGTTAAGGAAGACATTACTAGGAACGTGATTGCTGAGGAGAAATTACATCTCTCAAATAAAGATCTGGAACTCTATACTTCTTTCTTGCAGCATGATTTACGAAATGACCTCCATGTGCTCATGAGTCACGCTGAAGCTGCGCTCATGATGATGAAAGGAGACTCTCGTGCTTCGGAATACATCTCTATTGTACAAGCTGCTTCAGAGAGAATGGTCAGTTCACTTGATATTTTTGGTCGTCCAGCTGAGATTGACGAGGTGGATATTGTGGGAATTCTTGAAAAATGCAAATTCCAAGCAGAAAAGACCCACTCAAATTTGACTGTGAAGATTGATGTCAACACCGCGGAAACGGAAGTTATGAGTGCAAGACTCATCCCCATGGTATTTGACAATCTAATGCGTAACTCTGCAGAATATGCAAAGAAGGATGTTACACTTAAAATCGAACTTACAAGTGAGGGTGATTTTGTGTTCATAACTTTAAGTGATGACGGTCCTGGTGTTTCCAAAGAGATTGAGTCCAAGCTATTTGAAAAAGGTGCATCTACATCAGGGGGTGGTTTTGGACTATATCTAACAAAGAAAGTCGTCGAAGCTTATGGTGGGAAAATTGAATATCTCCCTGACAAAAAGCGTTCTGGCGCAACATTCAGGATACAGCTGCCAATCAAACCATCCTAGTTTCTACTATGTACTTCCCAACAAATCTCTAAGCTTCAAGATGAGTCCAGATACGAAAATCAGGATGAAAATGCGTTTCACCCGTGGAAAAGGATGTCAAATCTCCCATTGAATTAGCTAGATGAGTGGCAGGATTAGAAAAATAGTACGAGAACATTGGAAAGCCACCTCAAAACCTGCATTCGAAAACCTTTACAGGTGATGTTACAGTAGTTAAGATACGCTTGAATCACTGGGATTGATGTTCTCCATGAGAACCTGTAAAAGTTGTGGCAAAGCAAATAATCCAATACGAAAATACTGTGTCCGATGTGGAAAACCACTCATCACGGTAAAAGATGATAAACCAACTCCAGCTCCAACAAGTGTCATCACTGAAACACCTATTCCTGATATTCAACCATCTAAAGGCGCATCTGAGGATCAACATGTTCGATCTGACTCTATGAAGGCAACAACTGATGATGAATGGGTTCGTCCAAGTCAGGTGTCTCGTGACAGAATGCGCTCTACATCCTCAAGTAGCGGAAAATCAGAGATGGAAAAGGCCAAGGAAGCATTTGCTAGAGCAGAAGGTTTTGGTATTGATGAGGCTGATGGCTCTGGTATTATCGAAACACGAATGCTTCGAGCAAGTGAGGTTCGTGAGTTGATGGGTGATGAAGCAGTCATATCTCAAGACTCCAAACCTACTACTCAACCTGCACCAAGTATTACTCCTACTCCTCCTGCCGCAACACCACCAGCTGCTTCTTCTATGCCTCCAGGAGTGGATGCAACACCTCAACCCACCCCTACACCTAAACCATCTCCAACACCTACGCCTACAACAAATAAGCCTGAACCTGCGGTTATATCGACACCCCGTGTAGAATACCCTCTTCCTACAGCACCTCCAAATACACCAGTAAAACCACCTACTCCAGCTCCAATTGCCACCTCTCCATCATCATCAATTAATCTTGATGCTCGAGTGCCTGAAATAGAAGAAATACTATCACAAGTTTCTGAACCTGAAGATCTTCAAGATAGCAAGATCAAAGATCTGATCGCCAGTCTGACCACTCAACATGCAGAATTGAGAAAAGTGAAAGAAGATTTTGCGAATGTTTCTAACCGCCTTGATGAATTTGTTCTAAGCTGCTTCAATGATGCTGAGGTCAAGAGAATCCATTACGAAAGTTTGTGCGAGCAGGAGCGTTTTGCCAAACAAGAATATGAGTCTTCAAAGAAGGAATATGAACGAGTAGACAAGAGAAGAAAGAAAGAGGTCTCCTCGCTTGAAGATAAGGTCAAAAATGTTGAGAAGAATATTGCAAAGTCTGAAGATTCTGTGAAAAAGCGCATTGAAGAACTGGATAAAGTACGAGAGAAAATAGCTCAACTACAATCACAAGACTCTTGATGGCCATTACTTGCCTCTGTTTAATAACTAAGAGCGTAATATGGACAGACTGATACACACATTCCACAGCCCTCACACGTTTCGGCATCAATAACAAAGAGATTTTCCTTCTTCTTTACAGTAATTGCCCCATATACACAAGACTTCTCACAAAGCCCACAGCGTGTGCATTTGTCAAGGTCTACTGAGGGTGGTGGATCTAGCGACACTCCTTTTTTCAGATGAGGAAGGGCTACTCCTTGGATATCTTTGATTGAATCATAACCGTGGCTGTCAAGCCAGTCTTCTGTTTGACCTGCGATTTTCCCATAGATAGTGTTTCCCTCTAGGATTGCTGCTGTACATACCTGTACAGCTGAAGATCCCGCCATCATGAACTCAATGACATCTTCCCCTGAGATCACTCC
>CAZMBV010000083.1:4320-11808 GCA_964564335.1 uncultured archaeon | reverse complement strand
TTCACCATCACGGGTCGGTGGTCTAGATTGGCTTCAGAGAGCCATCCGTGACTCTTTGCCAAAAATGATTCCTGGTTTGGGTCTTGCGGACCCTTTGTCCGCTCGCAAGGCTCCAGGGGATCGGGAGTTCAAATCTCCCCCGGCCCACCACTTTTCAATGCCCATTTCCTACATGTCTTAAGTCTTCTAGCCGCAAGACTCGTAATCAGTAACAATGGCATGGTGAATTGATATTCCTACCAAAATTAACTTTGATTGTTGTGATGGTTGTGGGACGTGTGTGAAAACATGTCGATACGGGGTCTACGAGAAGATTGACGAAAAGCCGACCGTCGCACATGTGCAATACTGCAAAGAGTGCGGAAACTGCATAGAAGAATGTCCGAATGGATGCATCTCTTTTAGAGTAGTTACACCGAAGAAACAGACAAAATCCTTTTAGAAACACTGCCTTCTCTACACATCGTCAATAGTCGAAATCCTTATGTTCAACATGCTCAAAACATCGTGTAATGTCGTATCAGTCCTCAGTTCGAGACCGCCTTGCTAGACGCATTGCTGGTGAGATCGCCCTTTCTGAGAGTCCAGGTCAGACTATGCGTGTCTGGCGTGAACGGTTTAGATTGCCCCAGATTGTTCTTGCAGAATATCTGAGCATCAGTCCGAGTGTCATCAGTGACTATGAATCTGGAAGAAGAAAGTCTCCTGGAACTTCAACGATTCGACGTTTTGTTATGGCTTTACTCACACTTGATGAGCGTAATGGTGGACAGACTGTCGCAGCATTTGTTCGATTGATGGATGTTAGCCTAGTTGACTTGAACATTGTACTTGCAATGAGTGATTTTCCCACTCCAATTACGGCTAGAGATTTCTGTAAACAGATGAAATGTACAGTTCTTGCAGGTGACAAGTATCTAGATAGAGAGATTTTCGGTTATACCCTCGTTGATGTGGAGCGCGCAGTGAAAGAGCTTAACAGTGACGAGTTTCTCAAGCTCTTCGGTGCGACTACAGAACGCTGCCTGCTCTTTACAAAGGTGAGCACTGGACGGGCACCCATGATTGCTATCAAATCTCAGGAATTCAAGCCATCTCTGGTTATTCTTCATGGTGTCGATGAAGTAGATCGCTTAGCCCTAGAGCTAGCAGAGCAAATGAGAATCCCGATAGCCTTGAGTAAGCTTGGGTCTATTGAATCCCTCACCAAAGAACTTCGGGATTTTGAGCCAGTCTAATCTAGAATCATTTTCAGAATTGCCATTCTAAGAATTACACCATTATAGACCTGATCAAAGTATTTTGCTTGGGGTAGGTGGTCGATGTCTGAGCTCAGTTCATCCACTCTTGGTAAGGGATGTAGTATAATAGCATCTTCTCTTAATAGCTGTGCTTCTGCTTCTCCAATCTTGAATTTACCTCTGACCTCGTCATATTCTCGAATATCAGGGAATCTTTCTTTCTGGATACGGGTCATATAGACAACGTCCACATCTTCTACAGCATCTTTCACGTCATCAACCTGAATAACCTCTACACCTGCCCTCTTCATTTCAGCAATGATTGCAGGTTTCATCCTAAGCTGTTCTGGAGCTGCTAGTTTTATTTTGACATCATAGTGTGATAGACCCATGCCTAACGAATGAACTGTACGTCCGTACTTTAGGTCTCCACAAAGTGAAATTGTAAGTCCATCAATCTTGCCTTTGAGTTTCTTAATCGAATACAGGTCTAGGAGTGCCTGAGTTGGATGTTCTTCAGAACCACTTCCAGCATTGATAACCGGTATGCTTGAGAATTCAGCGGCAACTCTTGCAGATCCATCCAGAGGATGACGCATCACAATAACATCGGCATATCTTTCGACAGTACGGATAGTATCAGCGAGTGTTTCCCCTTTTCCGCCAGCACTTGAGGTTCCAGCTTCGGCAAATCCTAGAACACTTCCTCCAAGACGTAACATTGCACTCTCGAATGAAAGACGAGTTCTTGTAGAGGGTTCAAAGAATAAAACTGCCATAATCTTTGATTCCAAATCCTTACTTCTTTCTACAGCTACAGACTCCATCTTAGCTGCAGCATCAAGAATCTCATCAATCTGTTCCCTCTCAAAATCATGAATACTAATTAAATTGCGAAGCTTTCCCATGTGTTTCAGCACACCTAGATTTGATTTGGGAAATGATTTCCTCTTTAAGCTTTCCAACTTCTAGCTATTTTGCGGAATTTCGACCATATTCTCTTGGAATCTCTATTTTTCTGAAAAGTAAATCTGATTCTTTTACAAGCTGAGCAGCTAAATCATCGTTATATTCTTCGATATAGATGACCTCTTCTATTCCAGCATTGATGATCATCTTAGTGCAGATACTGCAAGGTCGTGTTGTGCAATAGATTTTTGCACCTCTAACACTTGTACCATGATATGCTGCTTGAATTATTGCATTCTGTTCAGCATGAAGGCCTCTGCATAATTCATGACGTTCTCCTGGTTTAACTCCTAGCTCATCTCTGAGACACCCAACCTCAGAACAATGCGGGAGATTCTTTGGAGCCCCATTATATCCAGTGCTGAGTATCTGAGATTCCTTAACTATCACTGCTCCAACTTGATTTCTCAGACAGGTACTTCTGGATGATACGAGGTCTGCAATTTCTGCAAAATACACGTCTTTGCTCTTTCTCTTCAACTTAGATTTCATCCTGTTTGCAGTTACTTGAGGGTTCCTCTAAACTGCTTAAGAAGTTCCCTCTTGATTCAATCAGTTCATATGCTATAGAACTCATTCAATATGTGAAACATGACCCATGGGAAAGGTAAAAAGTGTAACAGATTGACAATGGGTATCAGACCAGTGGTGTATATTTAATGAGAAAACATGATGGGATGCTAATATTCTGGCCCGCATATTTTGATCAAAATTACACTAGATCCAAGGGTCGTAAACTTCCAAGCAAACTATCCGCTCCTGATGTCACACTTGATCTTCTAACGAAAGCAGCAGAATCTGCAGGTTTGGAGTACGAAATAGAACCTGAAAAGCGATATCCAAAAGACTGGACTAAACCTAAAGGATACATCATTATAGAAAATAATGAGGGGCACAAAAAGAAGAGGCTCATGCTTATGCTTGCAAAGGGTGTTCGTAGAGCGGCAGCCCAGAGAGAAACTGCACGTGTAGCTGCAGAACAGAAGAAGGGAAAAGGAAAGAAGAAAGGTAAGAAGAAAAGATAGAATCGATTTGGAGTCGAATTATTTGCGTCGTTTAGGAAAAGTGCTCCACATTTCAAAACGTGGTTCAATCATCATTCGTACCGAAAAAACACCTCCAATAGGAAGTAAATCGCTTGTAATGGATAAGAATGCACAAGAGGTGGGTACAATCATCGATGTGTTTGGACCTGTGAAATATCCCTATGTCGCAATCAAACCAAATCGTGGATATAATCCACAAAAACTAGTTGGTCAGATGCTTTACCTGTACAAAAAAGGATGAACACTTGTGTACATGAATGCTAATTCTTATACGACACTTGCCGTAAATGATTAGCCCCTTCCGATTATTTAATATCTATCCGTGCAGTTCGTTCAACGTTACCATGTGTCTTATCAAAGGTCATTTCAATGAACGATGCACTCGACCGGATTCTGAGCGAACTTAAATCCGCTAAAAAGGAAGGTCTAGGCATCAATGAACTGGTTGAGAAACTTGGTATCGATAAAAAACAGATCACGTTAGCACTAACGGCTCTGATGTCAGAGGGACGGATAATGCAGACACAAGAACAAGAAGACAAATACATGATAAAGCAAGTAATCACTGATGACAGTGAGCCCAGTGGTCTAACAGACATGAACGGATGTCCATGTTTCCATTGTTTACGAATAGGTAAATGTGGTATTAGACAGCCCGATTCACCAGCTGATTGTAATGAATTAGAAGAATGGATGGGTTCAGACATTCGCTGAAATAGATGGAATTTTGATAGTTTCACTATCATCCATTCCTGATATTTCGGATTGCATCTGGAATAGACTCTTCAATAACTTCATTGAGATTTGAGATAATCCCTAGCTGAGGGATTACTTCTATCTCGAAGAGCCTGCTCACTTTACGCTTTTCTGCGCGGCCCAATAGCTAGTAGATAAATTTCTGCACTAGTTTTACGTGATGCCGCTGGTTTGATGAGTTTTGCAGAGTTGAATCGTTTTCGTGTTTCCTGCAGGAATTCTTGAAATCCTGGTCCTTGGAATACTTTGGCCAGAGCTTTCCCATTTGGCCCAAGAACATTGTGTGCAATATCAAATGTTCTTCCTGCAAGTTCAAGCTGTCTAGCTACATCTAGTTCCCATTGTCCTGATACCTTAGGAGAACAATCTGAGAGTACTAGATCGAATGGGCTTCCAATTAGCTTCTGAGCTTGTGCAATAACATCATCATCAAGTATACTACCTTGAATGAAATGAGCTCCTTGAACAGGAGGCATGGCATCAAGGTCTATTGCTACTATCTTCAAGCTACTATTAAGCTCGTGTAGAATCTGGGTCCAACCGCCAGGAGCACTACATAACTCAAGTACAATATCGACTCCATGTAGAAGTTTATGATTCTTGGCCATCTGTCTGATTTTGAAGGCTGACCTACTCCGATATCCTGCCTTCTTGGCGGCTTTGTAATAAGGATCTTTTCTACGTCTTTCTCCTTCTGAGCTCCTTGGCATTTTTTCATCTTCCTATTAGTTCTAAAATTGCTGACTTCACATCAACGACAGATGCATCTGTTCTGATTGCAGTTGGTTTGAAGTGAGTTCTGGCTACTTTGTATCCTGCGTTCCTCAAATATTCAATGACCTCTCTATTCTTAGGTGGCGTAAGATTGTACAAATCACAGAGTACATGAATGTCAATATATGGGTACATCACTAAACTATTCTCTTCAATCATCTCATCTAATATTCTTGGAACTCGTTTGTGGTAGATACTTGCATCATCTTTGTTGAATAGATCAAGTGTTTTCTTTAGCATCTTTGAATCAAATAGAGGTCCAATCCAAAGAGGTCCTGCCTCTCTAACAGGTCCTTTGCAGTCCCTTATGTCATGCTCAAAGTGAAACTCTTCGTATCTTGCCTTTAGTGGAATAGTCTGGGTTCGCATACATCCTTGACAGTATTGAATTATCCCAAGATTATCTGCTTCACGGTTAGATTTCTTCCTATCAGCTTTGATTTTGACCCATGTTCTAACATAATGGTCAGTGCTGAGTACTGCTACTGGAGTCATCGCGCGATCATTGAGTCCAGCTATACGAAATGCTATTGCCTCAAGGAGTCTAACTGCAAGTTCGTGAACAAATGGGGCTCTAATAGAAAATCCTCCATATCGTCGCATAGCAACCTTGGGGTATGCTCCACAAAGAACTGGCATATCAGTAGCAGTGAGAGCTAGCAGTCCACCCTGCGGACTAATTGACTGGATTGACGCATTAAGATAAGGAGCAGGTGTTCCGAATGGGTCTACATCCACATAGTCGAATCGCTTTTCCCGTGATTCTGTCATCAATAGAAGCTTTGCGTCACCTTTAACGACTTTTGCGCGTTTCTCAAAACCAAGTCGCTTAATATTCTTCGTTGCAGTTTCAACGGCAGCTGGATTCGCATCAAACATCGTGGCGGTAAAATCTCCAGAGCATTCATTCAGGTAGCGAAGTGTTCTGACTCCTGAACCAGTCAATGGTTCACACATTGAATCGATATTGTCACTTTCCAAATATCCAGAGAGAAGTAGCACGGATATATCCCGATTAAGTCGCATGCGAGGATTGTAGAATACTGGAAGGCTAGAAGAAATCTGTTTCTTATCACCACTATAATGCTTTACATCTGCGCTCAGGAAAGTAGTCCTGCCTTCTGTATATTCGCGTTCGACAATCATCTAACGCAAAACTTTGTGAATCTGCTAATAAGCAGATAGGCAAGGCCACTTCCGTAATGCCTAAGTGTGCTCGTCTGAGAAACCAAGTAATACGTCTTAGTTTGTAAACTAGTTTGTAAGGTGTTGAAATTTGCCAACAAGGATTAAGATTCAAACAAACCGTGGCGATTTTGTAGCAGAACTCTTCGATGATGATGCAATCAATACGGTCAAAAATTTCGTAACTCTAGCTCAGAGTGGCTACTATGATGGACTTACTTTTCATAGGGTCATTGAAAACTTCGTGATCCAAGGCGGTGATCCCACTGGTACTGGTTCTGGTGGTCCAGGATACGCTATCCCCTGTGAAACTCGTGGTCATAGGCAGAAGCATACAGTTGGTGCTTTTTCGATGGCCCACGCAGGCAGAGACACTGCAGGAAGTCAGTTCTTTATATCAATGTCCAGAGAAAATACTAAGCATCTTGATGGTAGACATACTGTCTTTGGTCAGACCGTTGAGGGTCTTGATGTTATCAAAGAGATTCAACAGGGTGACAAAATGCTCAAGGTGGAAGTTCTTGAGGTGGACCCTGCTATTGAGGCTCACGAGCTTCAGAAATTGAAGTCTTGGCGTTAGTATTGAGTAAATGGTGAGCAGGAGACCATATGGTCTCCTGCTTCTCTACGCTATTTTGTATTCTTCTCCAGCTTTGAGAATCACTACTTTTGATTTTGTTTTCGATTCAACAGCGGCCTTGAAGGCTTCAGGATCGGCATCCTTCACGTGCATTGGTATTACTATCTTAGCTTCAATAACTGAAGCTGCTTCTGTTGCATCATCAATATCCATCGTGTATGTATCGCCGATTGGTAATAGAGCTACATCCACATCTGCTTCTTCTAACCGCTCCATCTCAGGAATAAAATCTGTATCACCGGCATGGTATATCTTCACTCCCTCGATTCGTATCAGATACCCTACACCCAACTCTTTTGGATGGAATGGCTCCCCATTAGGTCGAAACCGCTTGATGTTGTAGGCTGGAGTTGACCAAACGTGTACACCACTAGTGCTAATGTCCATATGTTGGCCGAGATCCAAGTCCCATACTACTCCCTTCTTAATCTCCTTCTTAACACTCGAAGGGGCAATAATTGGACTTCCCATCTTACGGATTTTCTGGAGCAAGTCTTTGTCAAAATGGTCCTGATGTCCATGAGTTATGAATATCAGGTCTGCAGGCTCAAAATCATTCTTCTTTAGACCGGTACCCTTTGTGGATGGGTCAATGTAGATGTTCTGAGTATCTGTTTTGATCTGAAAACTTGCATGTGCCAATAATCGTATTGTAACACCCATTCAATTCACCACCAATTGGAATGACATCCACTGGTATATGTCTTTCACATGATGGTACAGTTTATCGGGACGTGATGAACTGGACTAAATCATGTCTCTCAGATTTGGTCTAACCGCACTAGAATTTCAGGAAGCCGCTCGGAAAGTCATTGTTGATGGTATTCCTGATTTTTCCCGATTAGATGTTCATAAGATTATTCAAGAAACTGCTTCC
>CAZMBV010000083.1:2201-4220 GCA_964564335.1 uncultured archaeon | reverse complement strand
GAGGCATACGTTCTGCATTCTACTGGTGATCTTGCTGCAGAACTCTCGACTCTTCCTTATAGTACTGATATAATGCATACGATTAGTATGCTGCTAGCAGGATTTGCTGCAACCAGTATTGAGGAAATAGTGACTAGAACTGAAATTAACCCACGAAAATTGGCAATTGAGAATTACATTTTCCCCTTCGAAATCATGCGTGATGTGATTGATGACCTGGACACGAGCATCTGCTTTGACACAGCACATCTCCTTTGCCAGATGTCAGGCACTGAATCAATCATGGATTTTTACCAAGTCCATAAGGATAGGATTACTGAGATCCATCTACAGGATGGTAATTTCACAAAATGTGGTGGTGTAGTCGATTATGACGACCATATTCCATTAGGAACTGGACTAATGGGTGATTCAGTTCTTCGAGAGTTTCTCCTAGAACTAGTCAAGGATAATTTCAAAGGACCTCTGATATTCGAACTTACTAACGATGAAGCAAGTGAGTCTCTTAACCATATCAGGAAAATTGTTCCTGAAGTGTTTGACTAAAAGGTATTGACAGTTGATGAAATTACAAACACTTAGAACTGATTATACTGATGATTCGTTGAGGCTTTATTTTGAGTAGAGAGTTTGAGTTTGACAGAGACTTGTCCTTTCAAATCTTGAAGGAGATATGTGACCTAGGACCAAGAGTCATAGCTTCAGATGGAGAATTGCGGTCTGCACAGCTAATTCTCCAGAAATTTCAGGAATTTGGACTTCAAGACACTGAAATCTCCAAGTATCCATTCAAATACTATGATGGCCAAGAAGGAGTATTATCATCTATAGATGGAGAAACATCAATTTCAGGTGTACCATGCTGGATGAGTCATTCCACTCCAGAACAAGGAGTTGAGGCCGAAACCTTGTATATCGGATCGCACAATCTTCTTCCTGACCATTCAAAGGAGGATATCAAAGATAAGATTGTGTTTGTTCTTCTTGATCAACAATACATGCCAGATGTCTTGGAAGCATGGGATAAGCTATTCAATATGTATCCTGCTGGTGTTGTTTTTCTCGATCGACTACGGAATGAAGCCCCACGTTCCTATAACTATCAAAAATTGGATGACACCTTCTCAAAAGTGCCATCAATGACTGTATCTGCAAAGCTTGCACGACCTTTACATGATACAATGTTTGGGTCGAAGCTCAATCTAGTTGTTCAAGGAGAGACAAAGGATGGAACTATACACAATGTTCATGGATTCGTGAAAGGCCAGCTTGATACGACGATTATCCTCTGTGCTCATCATGACAGTGTTCCATTCACCGAGGGTGCTACCGATAATGCTGCAGGTGTAGCAATAGTTGTAGAACTTGCAAGGCTACTTTCTAAGATTGATTCAAAATTCACCTATCAGTTCATCACATTTGGTGGTGAGGAATTGGAGATGCAGGGATCTCAGAGGTTCCTTGAAGGGAATGATTTGAAAAATGTGGCACTCTGTATGAATTTTGATAGTATTGGAGCCTTACCTGGTGAGGTATTAGCCTTAACTGCAGGTGAGGATGAGATGATTGATTGGGTAACTGGACTTGCCCAGACAAATAAGTACCCTACACGGTGTCGAAGAGTTGCAACTAGTGGTGGTGATAACATACATTTTGCAGTGAGAGGTATTCCAACAATTCATTTCGCTTGCATGGGAACAACAACCGAAAAGGTCGCTCATACTGCAATCGATACAATTTCGAATCTATCTCCATGGGCTCTCTTTGAAGTGGGTAACTTTGCTAAGAGAGTTATTGAGTCATTGGAGGATTCAGAAGGATTTCCATTCAAGATAGAGGTTCCAGAGGACTTGAGAGATGCAGCCAAGAAAAGACTCAGCCTGAGTTAGAACTTGAACCGCTAGTATGAAGGAAAAAGAGTTCGAATACGTAACGCTTTTATCCGATTCAGTTGTGCTCCTCGTCTACGGACATCATGGGCCCGTGGCATAGACTGGAAAGGTCAACTCTGTTGGTCTT
>CAZMBV010000083.1:0-2101 GCA_964564335.1 uncultured archaeon | reverse complement strand
AGGCGGATGTCCGGAGTTCAAACGGTGCGAGATTTTCTCTCATCGGAATCAATCTCCGCGGGCCCACCATTAATTTTCGATTCTACACCCGGTGGAAAAATTCATCAATGAAATCACAGAACCCTTGTATGGTGGATATTGAGTTGGGTGTAACGGTTTTCAAATTTGGATTTCCAGGCAGTGTGGACGAATTTGTTGAAAAAATCAATACCTGGATGACTTCCACAGAAGAGGGGAAGCGATACCATAACACAGATAATGATGAAGACACAATTCTGAAGATTCAGAGGGGTAAAGGAGTTCTTACGGGTCCAATAGTGTTTGAGTTTAGAATCGGGTCTGCAATAGGTCCTTCAATAGATATACTAGTGCGAGGATATGTCCGTATGTTTGGTTTAAGTGGGTCCAAACGAGACCTCCGATCTGATGCAATGCTTGGTGCTCTACCACGAAGGAATGGTTGGAAAGACATGCTAAAACTATTGGATTATGTTAGGGTTTCCAATTACGAATACATATTCCAATAATAAGACCACGCCGGGCCCACCATTGCTTTTCATGGTGCCGGTAAATAGTATTCAGGACTATATTATGTTCATCAAGATTTCTAATCTATTACCTATAAGATTTGGATTAATAGTATGAGATCTTTGATTGCATACTTTATGGACACTGGGTGTACGCAAGGCTGGTGAAGGAGTATCCTGGAAATCCTGAGGATGGAAGGAGACATACGAGTACGGAAAGAGGAATCTTGTGGAAACCGTGTTCAGCATGGTGAAGCTGAGATTCGGCGGAGATTTGAGTTCGAGAAGGTACAGAGAGCAGAGGAGAGAGTTACTCATCATGGTGATTCTACACAGTATCGGGAGGGTGAAATTCTTGGAGTGTGCCGGGGAGTGATTTATGAAACATAGCTCAATATAATAGGTTTTTAATAAAAGAGACTCTAAAATAAAACTACGATGAATTAGAAGATTGCAATTGCTTTGGTAATTGCAAAGATATAGGATGTGGGATAAATGAAAGTTAAAAATAAAGCTGCAATCTCTCTAGCAGTATTTTTGGTTTTAGTAAACACCATGGTAATGGCTACACCCGTGAAAGCCGCTGATCCCAGTCGCATTTTAAAGATTGATATCATGGCGAAAGGGCCTGATTTTGATGTTCCTGGAGCTATAAGCTTTGTCAAAGGTACGATTGAATACAATAAAGTCACCGGTGAATGTCTGGGACAGGTAGAATTTGAACTAAAACTCTATGATGAATCAGGCGAGAAAATTTATTCGATGAAGGGAGAGCTCAAAGACGCGGCAGTTATACCAGGTCAAATTTTTCCTTGCGATGTACGGGACGTCACGTGGATTAACTTATGGCTTATCATGGGTGAGGGAAAATTAAGAACTACTGATATCGATATTGAGATGGAATATCGAGGGAATTTAATAACATTGCCTAATACCGGAGGTCAGTATATCACAATGCCCCTTGTATTCCTTGGAAGCCAATTTGGTGAATATGAAGGTGGAGTTTGGGAGCAAGGAGGATGGGCTTTTGCAGGAATCATGAATGAATTCGGTGCCGGAACCTATTTGACAAAATATATGGTAAAAATGGTCCCATAACACCACATCAAGCATGAATGTGCCTGAAATAAGAATGAGGATTCTTCTCACAAATGAGCCCGGCTATTGGGAAATGCCGGGCCCACCATTTTCGCTCTATTTTTAGCTGTTCGAGCCAGTTCAACCATTCTGTGAAGCTTTATTGATTTTACTCAGACCTAGAACCTCTATGACCTTAAATCTTGAAACAAACACTTTGTCTTGGGTTGAGAGAATGAATCCTGTACTACTACAGTCTCCGCTTCAAAACTTTGCACAAATGATTGGAACATATTTCATTGAGATTTGGGATTTCCTGATTTTTCTTGGTCAGGTATCAGGGGTTATTGTTGTACTTATGGGAGCAATAATCTGGTTTACAGAAACAAATATCAAACGAGGTCGAGGTCTTGTGTTCGGTGGAATTTTGTTGTCTGTCGTTATAGAATATTTTGTTCTGTTTCCACCTAGTTTTGTCATAACATAATACATGCATT
>CAZMBV010000082.1:0-11821 GCA_964564335.1 uncultured archaeon | reverse complement strand
GTGATGCACATCAAGATTCCCTCCATCTTGACATTTCTGTCCACAAGATTGACAGGTATCTATCATTCTGTTTTTAAGAAAAATTAGTCATATGTTAGTTATATTTCAGGCGAGGGTCATGATTGACGTTGATGGTTTGTCAAAAAAATTCGGCGATCTTACTGCTGTCGATGACCTCAGTTTGCATGTTAATGAAGGTGAGGTATTTGGTTTCCTTGGACCTAATGGCGCGGGAAAAACTACAACGGTGCGGATGCTCTGCACCTTAATCTCTAAAACCAGCGGAAATGCCAGAATATCGGGATATGAAATAGGTAACAAGGACGATTCCTTGAAAATCAGGAAACTCATAGGATTAGTTCCTGATAATGTTGGACTTTCTGAAAATCTGAGTGCATATGATAACCTAGACTTCTTTGGAAAGATATACGATTTACCGGATGCGCAAAGAAAGGAAAGCATTCAGCGTTTCCTAGAGATGTTGGGACTGTGGGAGAAGAGGAACGTATTGGCAGGAACTTTTTCCAAAGGTATGAAGCAAAAACTTGCCATAGCGCGTGCTCTCATACATGATCCACAAGTTCTATTCCTAGATGAGCCTACAGCAAACCTAGATCCTGAAGCTGCAAAGACAGTCAGAGATTTCATCCTGGAACTGAAAAAGGAGAAGAAAACCATTTTCCTAAATACCCACAATCTCGATGAGGCACAGAGGATATGTGATAGAATAGGGATTCTGAATACGAAACTAGTCACGATAGGCACACCTGAAACTCTCGAGAGCGAAATTAGGGGCAAAAGAACTGTTATCGAATTAGAGCAAGTGACGGATCCGGTTTTGAAATCTTTACAGAAGTTGTCACTAACAAACATGAATGTCGAAGGCAATAAGATAGAGTTTGATGCAGTAGACTCTGGTAATAAGAATTGGTCCGTCGTAGAGGCTATAGTGCTGGCTGGAGGTCATGTCAATCTTGTCAATGTTGAAGGTTCAACGTTGGAAGACGTGTATTTGAAACTAGTGGGGGAAAATCAATGAGACTCTCAAAAGCATGGCTTATAGCAGTTAGGGATTTCAAGATATTCAGGCATCAAAAGAATGTGTGGTATCCACTCATCATCTTCCCTGTTCTTATATCACTCGTTTTTCCATTAGTGATACAGTTTGCATCATCCAGAAGTGGGGAGGCATTCGCTGCGCGAGTCCCCTTGCTACTAGACTCGTTTTCCATGTTTCTTGTTATTGGAGCAGCATTTGTTCCTTTGGGTATTGCTTCTTACAGCATAGTTGGCGAAAAGGTTGAAAAGAGTCTGGAACCGCTTCTGGCTACTCCAATCACTGACGGGGAGATTCTGCTCGGAAAAACCATTTCCGCCTTCTTGCCAACGTTAGTCGCAATGTACACAGGTGGTACTATTTTCATGATTCTCAATGATGTAGTAACATTTCCGATGCTGGGCTATTACTATTTTCCAAACTGGACTATTGGTGTTATTCTCATTTTTCTAATGCCTGCAGCCATTGTCATGAGTGTTGAGGTTAGCGTTATTGTTTCTTCAAGAGTTAATGATGTGCGGAGCGCGAGTAACTTCGGGATACTAATGTTCTTTCCGTTTTTGGCTCTCTATATTGCTAGCGAGCTCCAACTAATAACTCTGGATATTAACATGTTTCTCATAATCTCAGGTATCATTTTCCTGGTTGATATAGCTCTTTTCTTTGTCAGTACAACCACGTTCAAAAGAGAGGAAATACTGACAAAATGGAAGTAGTAATTTTGATTTGAGGAGGTGAAAAAATGAGTTTATGGCCACTGCCTCTACGAATTAAGATAGGTGGATCCGTCTTAATAGTTCTAGGTCTCATCCTATATTTTTGGAGGAGTTTTGATACTATAATGCTAGCAATATCTGCGTTAGGAATTGTATTGCTCCTTGTAGGATTTATTTGGAAGCCTAAAAAGAAAACAGAAACTACATGATGAGATAATTAATTCGTTCTGCGACTCATTCTATGAAAAGCACAAGCGAACTAAAGATTCATGAAGAACCGAATCAGAATAGGCGCAAGAGGTGAAAAAATGAATACTTGGAAAATACGACTTATCGTAATTGGATTCATCAACGCTATCATAGGTATCATTTTTGGTTTTACGCGTGAGTTTTCTTTGCTTATAATTGGATACATTTGTGTAGGACTACTAGTGGGCGTAGCTGGAGTTGTTTGGAATCCCAAAGAGAAAACAGAAAGCACATGACCAATTACTGAATTGGTTAAGCATCCGCTTTCGAATGACAGTGTTTGTCTTAGTTATCATGACAGAGAACTTCATAAGGGCTGGAACATAATTTTCTATGAATACCCCTGTTTAGGGTGCTCGCACAGCTATTAGACCTGTTTAATATCGGAGTGATATGGCATGCCAAAAGTGTACATGCGTGTAAGTGAAACACACGACCATTATGTTGTTGCTATCTGCGACAAACCACTTTTAGGAAAGACTCTCAAGGAGGGTCAGATCAATTTTAAAATCAGTGAGGAATTCTATGGAGGCGAACTTGTAAACTCCTCTGATTGCCTCAGTCATCTAGAGAGAGCAACAATTGCTAACATGGTTGGAAAGAAAGCAGTTCAGACTGCAATTAATGCTGGAATGGTGCACGAGCAGGCTATAATCTATATTGAAGGTCATCCTCATGCACAGTGGGTCAAGCTTTAGTGGTTGTGTGCTCCACCGCCACCACAAAGACCATCTTGCCCCATCAACTCATGCTGCCCTTTGATATAACTATGGACTGCTTCTCCGACAGTACCTCCGCTACTTCTGACAACTGCAAGCCCAACTTGCTGAGCTGCCATGTAAGGTCTCCCGCCCATACCCATTGTGATAAGTACATTAACGCCCAGACTGGCAAGTTTGTTAATTGGTTCTGCACAGCTAGTGTGTCCTCCATTCAGAATACTCTCGACTCCGATTATTTCTCCTTCTTTTACAGTAGACACAATGAATGCTTTGCAATGTCCAAAATGTCCGCTTACTGGACTATCAAGTCCGTTATCAATATCTGCAGTTACTGCAATTTTTTCGATGCTCATTTTTTATCACCAGGTCTCATGCCTTTTTCCCACCGAAGCCATCGCAGTTTCTTAGATCCGCATGCTTGGCAGGTACTTTTGTCTTCTATGGACATATCAACAGATTCTCCACAATCAAGACACTCTAAGATACCAGTTCCATCAGCTAATCTGTACCGTCCTCCTTCAATACGGAGAACATACCCTTGGACCAATCCACTGGCTACTTTATTTCGTGCTGAGGAGAGGACTCTATTGAAAGTTGGCTGGCTTATCTGCATCGCAGTACTTGCGTCTCGCTGACTAAGTCCTTCGAAATCAGCCAGTCGTAATGCCTCAAATTCATCGATAGTGATTAGAATCTCTTCTAACTCCATTGCAGGAATTCCCGCAGGTTTGTATACTGATACAGGTGGTTCTTTAGTTACTAACCTGTGTCGTTTTCTACGAGGCATACATTTTCACAAGAATAGACTAACAAAAGACTTGTGTTATATTCAAATTATGATTCAATAGCACAATAGACCACATTTTAAACGAACAAACTCTGTAAAATGATGTTGATTGAATTGGCAGCGCCTTGTTATCTGTGCGGAAAAGAAGCAGTCGTAGATGGTCTTTGTAACACCTGCTACGATGAACAGCATCCTCTCATGGAGGTTTCTACACCAATCGCTCTTCTTGCTTGCAAGAAATGTGGTTCTGTTAAAGTGCCTGGTGGATGGAAGAAGATATACATTGGAAATATGAATGCAGAAGAATTGGCAGAAGCTCAGATAGATATTGTTCTCGAACAGGAACTCAAGCTATTTTACAAGGGGCTAACCATATCTCTTGAAGAAGTGAATAAATTAGATAGAGTCACTCACCTTATTGTAACTGCTACTGGAAAATCTCATGAAAATTTACCTCCTCATGATGAAGAACATCCTGTTGAGATTAGATTCCGATATGGTACCTGTGACACGTGTGGAATGATGAGTGGCGGATACTACGAAGCAATTCTTCAGATGCGTGCTGATGGTCGTCAACTATCCGACGATGAAAAGAAGGAATTCACAGAGAGAGTCACTGAAATGACCGTAGCGAGGTACAAGTCTGATGACAAGGCTTTCGTTTCATTGATTGATGACAATAAGTTTGGAATTGATTACTATATTGGATCTGAACATCTTGCAAAGGATATTGCTGACCATTTTGAAGGTCGATATATTGCAGAAAGAAAGGAAAACTTCAGTTTAGTTGGCGAAGATAAAACTGGTAAGAAGAAGTACAGAATTACGATATTACTCAGATTACCAAGATTTTCAATTGGAGATTTTGTTCTAGTTAGTGAACAACCATGTCAGGTACTTGCAATGGGAACCAGTAATCTAACATGCTTCAATCTTATCAGAAGAGAACGTTTTACAATAAATCCAAGAAATCCAAAGTGGAAAACCCTAGATTTTCTCGCGCCTCTTACCGAGCGTCGTGAGTTCATGGTTGTAACTCACGTCTTTGGACAACCTGTTCAGATTATGGATTCTCTAAATTTCGATGTTACAGAGGTAGACGAATCTGTTTTTGATTCGAAAATTACATCTGGAGCAAAAATTCATGGTCTTTTTGTTGAAGACCAACTCTATATACTGCCAGACCAAGCATTCATAGAAATCAAAGAAAACTAACGATTTACGCCTTTTATAACAAACAATTCAATACGCTTAAATGCTTCACAACGGCATTCTTGTTAGTTGCTCGAGGATTCTTATCCAGCGACATATTGGAGGAATATTTTGTCTTATAAAAAAGGTAAACGACGCGGAGGTCCACCTCCTGGTGATAATGAACCAGTTAGAGTAAGAACTCCAAGACAAAGCGATGGTGAGATGTTCGGCATCATCATCCAAATGTTAGGCTTTGATCGTGTAAGAGTTAGATGTGAAGATGGCAATATCCGAATTGGAAGAATTCCCGGCCGAATGAAGAAGAGAGTCTGGATGAGAGTTGGTGATACTGTTCTGCTTACTCCATGGGACTTTCAGAGTGATGAAAAGTGCGATGTTGTCTATCGCTATCGCGGGAACGAACTAGATTGGCTGGAGAAGAGAGGATTACTCAAAGTTTTTTGAAGAGGTTAAGCCTTTTCTGAACTCGCTCCCCTTACTTAGACGCAAATACTCAGAAATAGTAGAAGGCTTAATCAGTTGAAACGAGCGGAAGAGCAACGCAAACGGTATCAATCCGAACTTGATCGACGTAAAATGAAACGTCGTAAAGATGTGGATGAATTCAAGGTAGTGGAAGGAGTAATAGATCCTCCCACAATGAAGATTCTCTACAAATTCCTTAGTCGTGGAACTCTATCTGAATTGCATGGTGCAATAAGTACTGGCAAAGAAGCTAATGTATATCGAGGAATTGATGCTGATGGGAATTCCGTTGCTGTGAAAATCTACCGCGTGAGTACTGCCGAAACTGATTTTATGCTCGAATATATCCTTGGAGACCCTCGTTTTAAAAACGTTAAACGGCAGAATCGTTCACTGATTCCACAATGGGCTATGAAAGAGTTCAAGAACCTAAAGCGGTATCACGAAGCAGGGATTTGCGTACCGCGACCAATTGATATAGAGCGAAATGTACTGATAATGGAATTCATCGGTGATAATGAACGGGCACTTGCAGCTCCTTTACTAAAGAATACAGAAATTCCCAATCCAGTTAAGACGTTCGATAAAATTATTGGAATGATCCAGAAGGGATATACAAAAGCAGGTCTTGTCCATGCTGACTTGAGTGAGTATAATATTCTATGGTCTGATGGTCCAGTATTCATTGATGTTTCACAAGCCGTTCTGCTTAGTCATGATAATGCGAAAAAGTATCTATTCCGTGACATTCAAAACATAATTAATTTCTTCAAGAAACTTGATGTGGAAACCGAGAAACCCGAAGTGATTGCTCGATACATCGTTGCAGCTGGTGAGAAATAGTATGGCTTTTCAAGAAACAATCAGAGTACCTGCTGATAGAGTCGGTGTTATTGTGGGGCGTAATGGGAAGGTTAGACGACGTATAGAACAACTAACTAATGTTAAACTTAACATTGACTCTGAGGGTGCTGTAACAATAAGTAGCTACTCTCAATCTGAAGATCCTGTACTTGCTTGGAAAGCTCGTGACATTGTACGTGCCATAGCTCGAGGTTTCAGTCCTAAAAACGCATTAAGTTTAGTCGACGAAGACATGATGCTCATAGTGATATCACTTAGAGAAGCAGTAGGAACTTCCCCTAGTCAGTTGAAGCGAGTATCTGGAAGGATAATTGGTGAAAATGGTCGTACAAGAAGGGTCATTGAACAAATAACGGAAACCAAAATCACGATTTATGGTCGTACTGTTTCTATCATTGGCATGAACCCTGGTTTAGATTATGCACGAAGGGCAGTTGATATGCTTATCTCAGGAGCCCCGCACAGTGCTGTTTATTCTCGGTTAGAACGAATGCGTCGCGATATGAACCGTCAGAGTGCAGAACTCTGGGAAGACACCGATTTGTAACTTGTTTCTTATGAACTAGATTAAGCCAAGACCAAGCGGAATTCCAAGTGCATACATGATTATTGCACCATAGACTAGTATGGCTTGAAACAATAATAGGAGCGATATATTTCGCTTCTCAGTCATATTCTTGAAGAAGTGAGGAAGTACCCAGTAGATTGTAAATGGCCCTGCAACTTCCAAAGTACCATCATCTCTTGGCTTCGCAAACTTTGCCCATTCGATGTTTTTACGTTTGACATAGACTCTGTAAACAAGATAAAGAAGAAAGTTGATTCCAAAGGGTATATACATCAATATTGCAAGTCTATCCATATTTCCTATGATTAGCGCGGCTGCTATTGCTGCACCAATTGGCAGTCTACCAACATCACCCGGGAGTACTTTTGCAGGATACCAATTGAAGATTAAAAATCCAAGAGATGCCCCGAGAAGTGCTGCCGCTATGGTACCTGCTTGTAATTCGTTAGGTGAAATGGCAGATCCTTGCATAACCGGTTTCAGAAGAACGTATACAATAAGTCCTGATGCATTGATAGTACTTAGTCCCACCTCTAGCCCATTCATGCCACCATACATGTTTGATGCATCAATAATGAAAGTCATCATTAGTGGTACAATCACGAGTGCGTATGCAATACCGAAGTTCACTAGACCAATGAATGGAATATTCATTGTTGGTGTTCCAACACTAACCGCCATCATTGGAATAGTTGCAACCATTGGAAGAATCACTTTTGCTCGATTACTGAAGTCCAATTGATCATCGAGTAGCCCAATCATACTTGCTAACAATATTGATACAAGCGCTGCGAATAGTCCAACCATCTCTACTGAAAGTTTCTGAAAAGTATTCAGACCAACCACAACTAATAATGCAAATACAATTGCGAAAAGTAGCACAAAGCCGCCACCTTTCGGGATTTCAGGTCTACCTAGTTTGTGAACATCGATGCCTGTAATTCCTTTTTCCTTGAGCATCTTAATTGCTTGGGGCATGAATACTACAACTACGACGAAGGAAACAAGAATTGCAATCAGAATCTCAAGCATATATGGGCACCTTTCTATCTCGAAGCTCTATGTTTCTGTTTTGACCTTTTCGGACAAACATCATTCGTGCATGCTTTTAACAACCATAAGCTATAATAACAAACCAAAGCACGAGCGCACCATCCAAGGGTCAGTGGACCCTACAATTAACCCCCAAAAAATAACGGTGATTCGTATTGAGCCTAATGAACAAAAAGATAGGAACCCTCCTGTTACTTGCTCTCTTCATGTCAAGTAGCTTGATGGCTTTCAATCCCATCTCAGACACACTGCAAGCAGAGTACTTGGCTCACAGTATAGATGATAGTTTTCTTCTAGCCGAGACTGCAACTAATGTTTCTATACCTTATGTCGACAACCACTATGGTTCTGCAGATGGTATAATTGACCCAACAGAGTACGCCATTAGTTATACGGATCCTACTACAGGGGTTAGGTCATATTTCGAACATGATGGGTCTATCCTCTTTATCGGTCTTGAAGCTACAACACCAGGTTGGATTGGATTTGCTTGGCAGAATACTAGCTCAGCTTTCACATCTGCTGGTCTGAATAATAGTGATGTTATTATCGGATATGTTCCAGGTGAAACTTCCGGTAATATATGGAGGGTTATAGGTACAGATGCCGTTTCAGTTCACTACAAACTGTATTTGCGAAATGGGACAATGATTCAAGAAAGTGATTATCCTGACGTTACTTCAACTGAACCGGTTCAAGATTTGAATTCTCTTACAATGTACAAAGAAGCAATCATCGGAATGCGAATTGGTGAAATTCGTCACTTTGTCATTCCTGCCGAGGATGCGTACAACACCGTAGGTCATGAGCTATATGGCAAGGATCTGATTTACGAGATCGAGCTAACCCGTATCTATAGAGAGGGTACTGAACGGACGCAAAATCCTGCTGATAACGGCGATATTGTATTCAGTGATGAATATGGAACAAACACATTCCAGCATGTACCTGACCAAGACCAATCACAGATTGTTGAAGCAGGTGGCTACGATAATGGCACCGTTACTCAGATTGAGTACGCAATCTTGATGAATAGTACAGACACACATGACATCCCCCTCCTCGAAGATACTGCTGACAGGTATCCCTTTATTTTCATGTTTGGAAACACAGAGGAACTCAATGGTCTTCCGGTTCAACATACCTACTGGGCTGAACCGGCTATGTGTGAATTAATTCCAAACGCGCCTCCATCTCTATTTGTTATTAGCCCAGAGGCTGACGCAACACTGGAGTGGGTCACAGAGCTGGTTCTAAATGCGACTGATACCTTCGTTAAACAAGCATCTTATCGAATTGATGATAAACCTTGGTTCTCTCTCTCCTACAATTTCCTCACTAGACTTTGGGAAAGTAGTTATGATTTATCTGCCATCGATGAAGGATCCCATACAGCTACCTTCAATGCCACTGATTGGTCAAATGCCACAGGAATATCAGTCACCAATTTTACAATTGTTCGACCATTCCAATCTCTACTTGGAATGCGAATTCAAGTCAGCCGTAATTTCATTACTACGCCTAGCTATGGTTCGAGAGTTGAAGACTCTTATACCATTCTCAATAATGGATCCGCACCAATTAGTGCAATTGACTTATACTTACCAGAGAGATATGAAATCCATTTCTTGTCAATGGAAGCTGTTGATGAATCTGATACATCTATCGAGATTATACGTCAGGAAAACGAAGCTGGAATGATGCACTGGAAACTCCACTTTCCACAACCTGTAGGATTTCAGACCGAGTACAAATTTGAAACAACTATGTACATGCACACGCTATTCCGGCTCTCTAATCCAACTGAGTGGGAATATCAACTCAGTTTCCTCCGATATCCAGTTTTACCATATGTGCTATCATCCGCAGAATTCGCTTTATCTTTTGAAAGTGGAGGTAGTCTCGTACCAGGAGAAGAATTACCTGACTCAAAGACTCAGAATCTGGCGCCTTTTGATCAATCGACCTTCCGGAGTGGTCTTAGATTGTTTACCGAGAATATTCTTGTTAAACGAACTACTGACGCTGTGATTGATGCTTGGGGGTGGATAAGTTACAAAGAAACAATCGCCTTAGAGAATACAGGTGGAAGTGCGGTCACATCAATCGTCTTCCAAGTTCCTGCTTATGCAAAGAATATCAAAGTGTATGACGAAGTTGGTATACTTGCAATATCTCAATCAACTGCTTTTGGAAACTATAATGAAACTACTGATGTAACAATCCAACTAACAGGTGATAGATTCGGTGGTGATGGTTTCTCTCCATCATTCAAATACACATTCTACATGTCATTTGTAGTTCAAGCGAGTGAATATCAAACAGCAGAACTCGGTGGTAATCAACTTGCAATCCCAATTGGGCTCTTAGGCGATAATCTGATGCTGTCTCATACAATCAATGTTGTATTTCCTGTATCAGTAGTTGCTAATGGTGCAACTGAAGGCTATAGAGCTCTCTATGGTATCTTTGATACAACATACCAATATATCTTCTACAACCAGACTCAACGAAATCCTGCTTCTATCACCGTTGTCTATCAGGCAACCCTCGGAGCAGCTGCTAGACCAATGATTTTCGCACTGATTGTGGGTCTTATTGCCGCTATCTATGTTTCATACAGAAAGGTCGAACTGCCAGAAGAAATAGTTGGAGTGCGAGTAGACGACGATACCAACATCTCGCAGTCACGACAAATAGGTGCACCGCCAGAACTACTCATGGACTTTGCTAATCTTTACTCTCGAAAGACTGCACTCAATATGGACCTTGAAAAACTTGAAGCTTCACGAAGAAGAGGAAAGGTCAAGAAACGAGAATTCATGATACGTGAACAAGATTTGAAGAAGCAAATTGAAGAGATAGACTCCAAGCTTCCTAAGGCCAAGGAGGACTTGATACGTTACGGATCACGATATCGTGACTTTGTTTCTCATCTTGAGCTTGAAAATGAGAAAATCGAAGGTGCAAAAGCAGGTCTACGTCAGCTACTCCTAAGAAAGAAGAAGCAACGAATCAGCCGTGTTGCATTTGAAAAGTCCAGACAGGATTACCTCAAGACAATTCAGAAGGCAACTAGTGCTACAGATAGAATCCTTCTCTCAATTCAAGAAGAAGCCGGAGAAATCTAGATAGGCACAGCGTCTATCTAGCACCTCTCTTTTTTAATGAGAGAGATTTTACCACCTTAGTAAGTCTTATCAAAACAGAGGCAAGTCATCTCTGTCCCCAAAGAGTGGTTTCAATGAATATTCATGAAGTAATAGATCGCCAAAAAATCAGAGCTCGAGACTTAATTCCAGATAATACACGAGCTCTGGAGATGTACCAGTACCTATCAGGTTCGCCAAAAGTCCAGTCTTATCTTCGAACAGCAAATAGGATGGCAGTTTCGCGATTGGGATATACTGACCACGGCCCGGTTCACGCAGAAGTAGCCACATGGAATGCTCTTAGAGTCTTTGACATTCTTGATGAAACTTTTCAACCGAACGTAGTTGCAGAAGGCATAGGTGACATTGATGATGCGCGTCTTATTGTTCTTGCCTCTACATACCTCCATGATATTGGAATGGTAGTGCATCGAAATGAACATAATCAAGCAGCAATTCAGCTTGCAGACCCAATTCTTGAAACGAAGTTGATGAATATCTATAACGATCCCGCAAAAGCTACTGATATTCTTTCATTCATCCTTCACGGAATTTACGCACATGATGATGATACACAGTGTCTCACTCTTGAAGCAGGTATGACAAAAATTGGTGATGGCGCAGATATGACAAAGGGACGTACAATTGTGCCATTCCAAAAAGGTAAGGTCGACATCCACTCTGTTAGTGCTATGGCAATTAACAATGTCATTTTAGAGAAAGGTGACAAGAAACCATTGAGAATCACTGTGGCAATGGATAACCCTGCTGGCGTCTTTCAGGTTCAAGCAGTTCTTGAAAAGAAGCTCTCTACTTCTAGTCTTCAGGACCATGTAGATATTGATATTCTTGTCAATGGAGATCGTTTAGTCCTCTCACATGTGAAGCGATTGTTCCGAGTACAGATGTCTAATTCAGCGGATATACCTCCGGTAAATGAAAAATAAGAAGTGGTAGCCCCGCCAGGATTCGA
>CAZMBV010000081.1:0-12050 GCA_964564335.1 uncultured archaeon | reverse complement strand
TATATGCGGTTATGTCAGCATATGAAAGCCCAGATTGATTCAACGCAAGTCGCAAAAGGAAGTTCTGGACTGTCGATGGCCCAGGTTGATATACTCCTTTTCCTGCCAGATCTGCTACACTGGTGACATGCCCTGCATCATACTCTGATTTTAAGACCATGATTGCAGAACCTTCCAAATTTACTGCAGCTAAGAGGGTTACAAGAATATCCTGATTGATTCGCTTCAGCATTGCAGGAGCAGCTCCTAAATACCCCATATCTATCTGACCCGCTAGGAATCCATCCATTTCAAGCGCACCATTTCCATATTCAACAAGGTCAACATTGATACCTTCTCGTTCGAATAAACCATTTACAATAGCTACACGAAGAGCAAGCTGATGGAGATCTTTAGAGAGATAACCAATTCTTACATCAGGCGTCGGAGGTGGACTCCATACAGCAATGAATCCAATTGATGTTACAACAATTAGAATGACTGCGATACCTATTGCTTGATTACGCTCCATGAATTGTATCTCCACAAGAACTCGTTTCAGTTCAATATATGAGCCTTGAGTTATGGGCTTCCGCAGCCATCAAGTTGATTAGTCAGACTTGTTCATATTACCTCATGTCACTCAGAAACCGTATACCTGAACAACTAAGGATAGGAGAGGACATCATCTCTATAGCACTTGAAACCGATGTTGAAGTTTTTCCAACTAGCGAGTATGTTCTTCTTGAGATCTCGCAGAAGGCAGGAAGGGTGAACATACCTAAAATTGTAGGGACCCTGCGAAATCTTGTGAAGGAAGAACAGAGAATGGTTGCAATCCGAGGCTTTGGGTTCAAAGGTATCGGTCTTGCAGTCCGAGTGGCTCACGAACTCAAACTAGCAGAGAAGAAGTTCACATACATGATGACTTTCGACACTTTTGACGCGTTAGATCCTCAAGAAAATAGACCAGTGACTAGCGTACAGATAATAGTACTACCACCAGAGTGAACTTAGAAAAAAAGGTGGGATAATCCCTGACTAATTCACCGGAGCGCAGTTCAGAGAATAACAAAATTAGAGTTAGATTATCGAAGATCCAATTTCCTGAGTATTGTCCTGTATGTATGGAACCAGCAGAAGATCTGGTTTTCATCACAATTATAGAAGGTCATGGTCCAGATAGCTACGATTCAAGCTCATGGGGAAAGGGTGATGATAAGATTGCAGCTACTCTTCAATCTGCAAAGAGCACAACGACATTCCCAGTGCCAACATGCATCGCACATGGAAGTAAGAGCGTGAGAACAATTCGAACACGGCTTGTTTCAGTCCTGGGTTTCTTTGTGCTATTCTATCCGATAGTTTTCTACCTCCTTCAAATCAACTTGGCACTAATCTACTCACGATCTCTCATCGAACCAGTACTGGGAGTACTATTCTTTGGATTTCTATTAGCTGCTACAATTATCTATGGATTGTTTCCAAGAGCTCTGGAGCGTGGATTAAAGTTTGAGAATACAAGTAGAACCAAAGATTCTGTAGATGTTGTCATTAAGAATAAAGATTATCGCCAGATTTTCATTGAGATGAATGGTGTATTTGCTGAACAAGTGTCTGATGAGTAGTTGTTAGTACGCCCTCGCTTTATTGGTAAGGTTCAAGAGGTTAAAATCACTAGACAAATTATTCCTCAATAAGAAAACCAGGGGCTTGAATGGGTGAATAGCGACAGACTTGCGTTTAGTCTTATACTGATTCTTTTTCTAGCAACACTAGGTTTCAGTAATATAACACATTCAGACTTAATTATTTCAACTCAATCAATCCGTATAATGACTCCAAGTCAAGTCGATATACCAATCGAGATTGGGAGCAATACGGAATTAGCTGAACAAAGCTCAGCAGGTGTGGGAACGAGAAGTAATCCCTATATCATTGAGGGAAAAACGCTACGTGGAAGGAATTGCTTTTACATACATGACACCACGTCGTCCTTTATTCTCAGGGATTCTCGATTTACATTCGATCTTGCAGGAACCAGTGAAATCGGATCATCCGTCATTCGTTTAGAAAATGTTGAAGATGGAGTTGTTGAAAATTGCCATGTCCGTGGAGGAGATATTGCAATTGAACTACGTGGAGCAATAAATTGTGTGATCAGGAATTGTGTATCTTTTGATGCGTACAGAGGAATATTACTCGATTCTTCTAGCAATTGTACGGTACTTGAGTGCTTGTGTTCTAATAACGACATAGGAACAATGATGGTTAATTCGTATTCATGCAATATCATAAATAATTCAATCTATTCTAATTACCAACGCGGTGTATATGTAGAGGTCTTTTGTGAGAATAATACCATTTTTGGTAATGCTTTTGGATGGAATACATTCGAAAATGCTATGGATAGTGGAGAAAACACTATGTTCACAGATGGTGTAAGTATAGGGAACGAGTGGTCGGACTATAATTCGTCAGAAGAATATTCCATTGATGGTACAGGAGGCTCTACAGATCCATATGCTACTCTCTTGATAGATACAGATTTACCTATTGTACTTCATGAACCTGATTTTGTCATAGATATAGAGAGCAACGATGAAACAATATCTTGGTCAGCGAGTGATAGATTCCCCGAACGCTATCGGATCTATGTAAACGATGAACTTAAGGAAGATAGTGTTTGGGATGGATCAGATATCACATTTTCTTTGGATTATCTAACCGAGGGAACGTATACAATAAATCTCAATGTGACTGATGGAGCAGGAAATGTAGCAAGAGATGAAGTAGTGGTTTCAGTGATATCCTTCATTCTCGGAGGCATTGGAACTGAGCTTGTGATGTATGCATCGGGAGTCACCGTAGTATGTTTTGCCGTCATTATTTTGCTTGTCAAAAAATTTGCTTAGAGAGGATTGTGCCTTCAGTAGAACCATTGATACTTACAGCACGGGTCTCAGCAGTTGTAGTCATCCTGATTGTTCTGGTCTTTATGAAAAAGAGATAGGTTACAATATGAAGACCATGCCAGTAAATAAATAAGCACCCCACAAAGTCCCTGCCTTGAATTCACCCTGTAGGTGATATAGATAATGAGTATGGACTTTGCAAAAGGAATTACTGAATTTCGCTGGCATGGTCGTGGCGGCCAAGGAGTCGTGACGTCCAATCAAATGCTAGGTAAAGCCGCTCTTACTGAGGGTAATTATATCCAGGCGTTCCCCGAATTCGGGCCTGAACGAACTGGAGCCCCTGTTAGAGCGTTTTTGCGAATCAGTAAGGAACCCATCCAGGTGTACGCACAGGTGTATCACCCGGATGTTGTGGTCTGTATTGACCCCACCTTACTTGATGTTGTTAATCCTACCGAGGGTCTAAAGGAGGACGGTATTCTTGTTGTCAATAGTCGTGAAGAACCTCAAGCCATCAGGGATAAATTTGGTTTCACTGGTGGTAAGGTTGTCACAGTTGATGCAAGTACCATCGCTATGGAGGTCATGGGTCGACCATTTACAAACATGCCCACCATGGCAGCAGCAGTCAAAGCCACAGGTGTAGTGGCAGTCGAGACTGTGATCAATGAAGTCCTAGAGAGATACCCCGGTAAGGTAGGAGATTTGAACAAAGTTGCAATTGAACGAGCTGTAGCGGAGGCTAAAGTCGGATGAGCGAGAAATACAACGAAATCCCAATGGCTGGGAACATCATCGAGCCAGGAAACTCTGAGAAGTATAAAACTGGAGGATGGCGTGCGGAGAAACCCATTCACAATGATGATACCTGTCTATGGATAAAGAATGGAACCTGCGGTCGTTGTTGGATTTATTGTCCAGATAACGCAGTCATCTTGACTGAAAAGGATGGCAAGTATGCATATGCATACAATTACGATTACTGCAAAGGATGCGGGATTTGTGCCAATGAATGTCCAACGGATAGCATCCACATGGAGACGGAGTGAGACTCGATGAGTGTACCAAAAAATAAGATAAAAATCGAGGGACTCACTGGAGATGCAGCAATTGCGTATGCACTCAAGCAAGCAGACCTAGATGTCCTAGCAGCATATCCAATCACTCCTCAGACAATCATAGTTGAGGATTATCAGAAATTTGCAGCAAACGGTGAAGTCGATGCTGCAGTGATCCCTGTTGAGTCTGAACACTCAGCAATGAGTGCCTGCGTAGGTGCATCAGCTGTTGGCGCACGAGTCGCAACGGCATCAGCATCAGCTGGTCTTGCGCTCATGTGGGAGATTCTGTATTGCGCAGCCTCGATGAGAATGCCAATCGTCTTCACAGTGGCAAACAGAGCACTATCAGCTCCGATCAACATCCATAACGACCATAGTGATGGAATGGGAATGCGCGATAGCGGCTTTATCCAGCTCTATTGCCAGAGCTCACAGGAAGCCTACGACACAACCCTCATGGCATTCAAGATTGCAGAACATCACGATGTATTACTACCAGTCATGGTTGGAATCGACGGATTCATTGTTAGCCATAACGTTGAACGTGTAGAAATGCTTCCTGACGATGCGGTAAAGAAGTTTGTAGGTGTGCGAGTACCTGTTCAACCACTCGATCCAGATAATCCGATTACTATGGGGCCATTAGCTTTGACTGATTACTATTTCGAATTCAAGGAGCAGCAAGACGAGGCGATGCAGAACGTTCCTCGAATCTACAAAGAGGTAGAAGCCGAATTTGAAAAATTAACCGGTCGTAAATACGGAATGTTTGAGACCTACAAGACCGAGGATGCAGACATTATCATTATCGCGATGAGTTCTATGGGAGGAACTGCAAAAGTCGTTGCAGATGTACTTAGAGAGAAAGGCGAAAAGGTTGGTGTCATTCGTCTGAAGATGTTCCGACCATTCCCAACGAAGGAGATAGCGAAAGCTGTTGGTAAAGCCAAGGCAGTTGCAGTCTTTGAGAAAGCAATGTCCTTTGGTGCAGCAACCAATCCACTTGCATTAGAGGTCAAGACAGCACTCTATGAGGCAGAGTCACGACCGATGATTGTAAACTTTGTTGTGGGACTTGGTGGTCGCGATGTAACACCGATGACCTTCGTAGAAGGCTTTGAGAAGACAAAGGATTACCTGAAAAAAGGACAAGCACCTTTGTACGAAACACTGGGGGTTCGTAAATAATGGCTACAGCAGACAAACCAGCAGTATCAATCAAAGATATGATCAAGAGAGACCGCATTCTAAACTCAGGTCACCGCATGTGCGCAGGATGTGCGGCACCAGTCGTGATCAAACTAATGGGAATGGCACTCAGAGGCCCTACTATTGTATGTAACAATACAGGATGTCTTGAGGTTGCGACTACAATCTATCCGTACACTGCTTGGAATGTACCTTGGATACACGTAGCCTTTGAGAACGCTGCGGCTGTTGCCTCTGGCGTGATTGAAGCAACAAAGACTATGCATCAAAAAGGACGCTTCAAGCATGAGCATGTTGATGTGATTGCCCTTGGTGGAGATGGTGCCTCCTTTGATATTGGCTTTGGAGCCATCAGTGGTGCAATGGAACGCGGTCATGACATGGTCTACATGTGTTACGACAACGGTGCATACCAGAACACAGGAATTCAGAGGTCAGGAGCAACATTCACTGGTCAGGAAACCACAACCTCATGGGCAGGGAGTAAGATTCCGGGTAAACTGCAACTGAAAAAGCCTCTCGCGCAGATTGTTGCAGCCCACAAGATCCCGTATGTTGCCACTGTCGAACCATCGAACTATCGTGACTTCATAACAAAGTTCCGAAAAGCGCTTGAGGTTGAAGGCCCAGCATTTGTTCATGCATTCTCCCCATGTCCAAGAGGTTGGCGTTCAGCAACTGGTGAAAGTATAGCACTTTCCAAGCTAGCTGTTGAAACTGGCCTACACCCACTCTACGAGGTAATCGATGGCGAAGAGTGGATAATGTCAAGCGCAAGTAAGAATCTCAAGGAGCTCAAGCCTGTCGATGAATACTTCAAACGGATGGGACAGTTTAAGCACCTCTTCAAGCCGGAATGGGCAGAGTTCAGAAAGAGTATCCAAGAACAGGTAACCCACGATTGGGAACTCTTGAAGAAGAATTGCGGTGTTGACTAGAATTAACTTAAGACTGGAGCTTCGGCTCCAGTTTCTTCTTCTTTTTCATTCAAATCCAATGTCTTCAAAGAGGAAGGTGAGTTCTTCTTCTTCTATTAATTGATACATTCTTCTCGCGACCTCTCGAATCTCAAAATCAGCGTCATGTTTTGCCCTCAGACTGAAGAAGTTCCTGAGAGACCTCGCATTGATTGTCATGACCAAATCAGTTCTAGCCTCTTGAGTGATTTTTCGTCGAGCCACATCAACATCATATCCCTTGTCCAACCATTTTCGGTAGGTATCGATGACAACTTGAGTGTCCTGTAGCCACTCACTGCGATCTTCGTCCTTGATTGCGGGAGGGATGACAAAGTCTTCAGTGGAAAGGTCTCTCTCTTTGCGCAGGCTCATCTGTGTGTAAGAGGCCATCCTGTGCCGGACAAGCTGATGGGATGCAACACGTGACATACTGAGCCAAAACTGAAACACAATATGTTCGAGCACACTCTCATGACCATAACCAATCATCTTCTTGAGAAAGTTCTTTGCCCGTGCTATATCTATATCTTCAACAAATTCGCCATAGGGTTCATCCTTGCGCGAAACCATTCCTGCAGCTGCAGCATCAATGAGCATCTGTTCTGTAGGAATACCGGACTTGGTCCATCTGGCTCTGATATTCATAGAGGTGTCAGTCATTCTTCCTCAATCCTTCCCTGACTCAGTTGCGGGATATTTCTATCGCTTTATTATAGTGTTTATATTCCGATAAGGGTATGTGGAAAATTCATTACAACCAGATAGAGAAACTAGCCAAAGAGTGTTGATTAAATTTCGATTAAGACTGGAGCTTCATACTCTAGGTTCTACTTCTTTTTCTTCGATGGATATATCTGATTGAAGTATCTAGATAATCGCTTATTCAGAGAGTGATACCTACGAAAGCGATAATGTACGACCTCAAAATTAGCAAAGCTGTTCGAAAGAAGATGAAATTAGCAGGTAAATATACAATGATCAAGTATCGAACAGATTGGCCAAAACCAGGTATTGCCCATCCACTGCAAGTACTCGTTCGTCCTATCATTTCTGGCATATGCGCGTCAGACCTCCATCAAATAGAGGTAAACATCTCATATGCGGCCAGCATTTTCGCAAGGAAAGAGAACCCATTCCCACTTGGCCATGAAGTCATTGGAATTGTGGAAGAAGTTGGTGATGAGGTCAAAGGCTTAAGCGTTGGTGACCGAGTAAGTCATTCTCCAGTTGTATCGTGTGAATGTTATGGGTTTGAGTACTGTGAGAGTTGTAAGTCGGGGAAACCAGAAACATGTCAAGCGATAGCTGGAATAGGCGATGATTCAGCCCTTGAAGAAAAATACGGTGGTAGATTGAATTTCGGTGGGTTTGGAAGCGGAGGTTTTAGTGAATACTTCGTTACTTTTGCAGGGCAGCTTCGAAAGGTGCCTGACAACATTCCAGAGGACATAGCTCTCCTTGCTGAACCCCTTTCAGTTGCAATTCATGCCGTAAAACGAAAAGTACCTTCGGATGACGATACAGTGATTGTCATAGGTGCAGGAATTATCGGTCTCATGATAGTAAGAGCTATCAGAGGGCTAGGTTCAAAATGCAGGATAATTGTCTTGGCACGATATCCGTTCCAAGAGGCGGTAGCAAAACGACTGGGTGCAGACGAGGTGATTTCTGAGAGGACTACAGATACGCTATATCAGAATATTGCAGATACTACGGAGGGGTATCTTCTCAAACCAGCCTTAGGAAAGAAGATTCTCTATGGAGGCTCGGGTCCTGATATAATCTACGATAGTATTGCTTCGGACTCAACATTGGATGATTCATTGCATCTTATCAAGAATAACGGAACAGTAGTAATTGTAGGTATGGACTTCAGTGTGACCAAGAAGACTGACTGGGTATTGGCGGTTTACAAACAAGTGGATATCTTGGGATCGATGATGCATGGACTAGAAATGCACAATGGTGAGTCTATCGATACGTTCGAACTTGCTTTTGAGATGATGAAGAAAGAACCAAGCCTTCTCGAAAAACTTGTAACGCACAGGTATGTCATAGATGAATACAAGACCGCGTTCGCTGTGGCGTCTCATAAAGGGAAGCACAGAGCGATCAAGGTAGCATTCGAGTTCGGGAAGTGAGAATACAATGATTTTTGATATTGAACGACCGTTAATCATGGCTCATCGTGGAGAGTCTGAAAATACTCCTGAAAATACGATGTTAGCCTTGGAATCAGCGGCGTCAATTGGAGTCGATGTATTAGAGTCAGATGTACACCTCACAAAGGATGATGAAATCGTTCTCTTTCATGATGAAGATTTAGAACGAACCACAGGAAAATCTGGAACAATTCGCTCGTACACATTGGATGAACTGCGACAGATCGACTTCGGATACACCTTCACTCCAGATGGGGGTGCAACGTTTCCCTTCAGAGGAAAAGGGCATACTATTGTGACTCTGCAAGAAGCATTTAACAGGTTCCCAGATACGATCTTCAACCTCGACATCAAGGACACATTCCCTGCAGCACCAGCGGAACTCGCAAAATTGATTGTAGATACTGACCGTTCTGATTCCGTAATTATCGCTTCATTTCATAATGCTCAAATGGAACGCTTCAGGGAGCTTATGCCGAATATCCCAACTAGTGCCCATCCAGGAGAAGTGACGAGATTTGTTTTGAACACAAAGATAGGATTTCCGAGAATCAATAGTAAAGATATTCATTATCGAGCCTTTCAAGTCCCCACGAAGTCAGGACCACTCAAAGTTGTGACCAAGAAATTCGTACGAAAAGCACACGACTATAATCTTGCAGTTCACGTCTGGACTATCAATGATAGCCCCACGATGAATCATCTTCTTGACCTTGGCGTCGATGGGATATTCACAGATAATCCCAAACTTTTGAAGCAGGTCATTGGTGATAGAGGTCTCTTTTAACTGGCGAATCAATACACTAGAAGGCAAGCAACCGAAATAGCTTAATATGTGCTAATAGGAAGTTTCTGAATGACAGTCCAAGCCGGACTATTAGTAGTTTGGGACCGTGGACTCGAAAGACCGAATTGGAAGTATGTAGTATGACATGTCCAGAATATAATGCGGCCGAAGGTAAATGCGGTGTTGATGGATTCAAATTCTATACAGGCATGAACAAGCCATGTGAGACTCCTGGTATATCCAAGGAGAAGTGTCCTAGATTTGCTATGTCTGGTTAGACCAACACAGAGCAATACGTTTAGCTAAAAAGAAGTTGGGCAGCAATAGCTGCCCATCTGCAGTTTCTTTTTTTCAGATTCATGTTGCTACTTTTCAAATTTCGAAGACTTTTCCAAAACTTTTATTCTTGTAAAAAAAACGATTGTTGTTTCTTTTGTAATATAACCTATTGATGGCAGCAGCAGAAGGTAGAATATAATGAAAGACCAACTGAAATTATAGTAAATAGGCGGCCACTGAGGTCCAACAAAGTACATGATCAATAGACTCCAAGCTATTGTGAATAGAAATCCTATGAAGGACACAAGGAATCCTTCTATTAGTAGACTGAGCCAATTGTCATCTGTTTTTCGATGATAGATGTATCTCACTGAGTATGAATTCAATGCCCCCAAGATAATGAAAACAAAGGGTATTAGAAGAACGAGAAGAAGAGGGACGAATGGGATATAGTTACTAAGCCAGAGGTTTATCTGAAGAATTGTGAGGTAGTAGAAAAAGAGACTGAGTCCAAAGACTACGATGAGTCCGTGACCTAATATCCTGAAGATGCTAAAGATGAACTTGATGAATTTTCGTAGTATGCTTTCTTTCTGACTGCTCAGACTTTGAGTATCTTTCATCTCCATTCCACAATACTCCTCACATCAACGAGTGGAATAGCATACAACAAGTTTTCTCTTATGGTATTGCTGTGATTGCGCTCCTTTTATCATCATTCTGAAGAGATTACCGGATTGAATGAAGTCGTCATCTACTCGTGGTTGATTACTGGTAGGAGTTGATAGTTTACACCTAACCTGTATCTGTGCACATCTGAATAGGCATAACCCTTGCTTTTGCAAAAATCGCAAGATTTGTTGATTAAATCTCCTCAGAGTAAGAGTTATCAACCTCTTCGGTGCGAAGTCAGGAACAAGCCGTTGGTGCAGAGAATGGTAAAGGCATATGTTCTGATCAAAGCTCATGTCGGAAAAGAAGACCATGTATTGAGAGAGGTGTTAGGGCTCTCTGTAACTGATGAGGCACACAAGGTCTTTGGACCATATGATATCGTTGCAGAGGTTCGTGGTCGAGATATGGAAACCCTTGTTGAGATTATCACGAATAAATTACGTAGAATCGACGGTATTGAAGACACTCAATCAATCCTTGTTATTGACAGTGAAATAGATATGACATCGACAAGCTTCATGTCATAGAAGAGCATCTCCGACTCTTTTAGTAGGTATTATGTCGTTCAGACGACTCACTCAATCGAATATAGTTGACTTCGTCCATCCAAGAATTTCTTTTAAACATCTATAGGAAAAAGTTTGGTGGGACTATCGATTATGTAAGGAGGTCCCGGTTATTATGAAGCAAATGTCAAGGAAAGCATTCATGCTTATGCTAACAGATGATTCAGGTGAAGTCAGTCCAGTACGCCTAGATGTTGGACAGGTCAATAGTGACAATGCGATTATTGTACTAGATGAGTATAATGATACATGCTGGGTATGGATTGGTCGTAATGTTAACATGCCAACAAGAATGCATGCACTACGAATGGCTAGAGGCATTCAAAAATCTGGTTATAAAATTGGAGTGACTACCATCGGACTTGCTTCTTCCAAAATAGTCGAGATGATGGAGAAAGATGATACTGACCCAGATATCGCCTCCGCTATTGTATCATTCAGACGAGTTCTTGACGATAAATGGAGTTTTGATGACAAGTTTCTAGCGTTTAAAAAGGATGCAGGAACAGGGACCAGTATGGAACCCATTGCTGGAGCACCAACAATGAAGGCCGTACCTGAACCAGAGCCACAACTTACTGCTGAAACTCTGTATGAGGAACCAGCACGTGAGGCCGCCCGACCTGCTGCACCACCGACTCCCCCACCAACACCAAAGAGTATCATTTCGGTGGCAGACAAAAAAGTAGCCTACTTAATGCTAGCTGTGTCAAACAACACGGATTTATTTTACACTGAGAAAATTGAAAGAGATGGAGATACAGGTCTTAAAATAGAAGTGCCTGGAGTGATGGTTCTCGAAGCGACTGTGAAAGGAACTCAGCTAAGTATCTCACCTAGCGACTTTGGAGGGTCACAAGAAGCGCTCAAAATTAAATCTGATTTTAGTGAAATGGTAAAGTATCTTTGAAAACAGACCTAACAATCATCGTGCTGCAGTGTATCACTTGCAGCAATTTTCTCCTTTTTCACAGAGTCTAGTCGTCTATACCAGTATGTGTAAGCATGAGCAAAACCTAATTTCCTGTAGAGATTCTTTGCAATATTATTGTTCATTTCAACTTGAAGATATACTCTGGTTGCACCCAACTCACTACCCCAAACTCCTAATGCATGATTGACCGCAGTTGCAGCTCCTGTCTTCCGTTTTTCGGGATGAGTGGCAATATTGAAGAGCCCAAGCCAATTTCCTTCAACCACTCCAAATCCCACTGCATCTATCGAATCCTTACCAGTAGCTTGGGCCAAGATATGAGGTTGATCAGTTCGTTCTATGATACTTTTTCGAACACTCATCGTTGCAGGATCATATCGTGAAGCTTGAATAAACGTGTCAATCCATTCATCGGTTATTTCGCTTAGATACTTTGTTTCATGCGTTGGCTGTAATTCAAGTAATGAAGAAATCTCAGCAGTCCAGACCTCCACAGGGAAAACTTTAGCAAATCCATAATC
>CAZMBV010000080.1:0-12062 GCA_964564335.1 uncultured archaeon | reverse complement strand
AGAAATTCTACATCAATGCAGCAGATGAATCGGGAAAGAGAAGAACATATACAGCCTGATTGAGAGTCAGAATTTTACGATTGACCCATTCCATGACCATGTCAACATTTTCTTGAGAGGATATCTTGACCAAGGCGATGGTTGTTGCTTCACTGCAGTTTTCCATTTTGAGAAGCTCCTCGATAGTCTGGACTAGAATCATCTGACGCACATCGGGAGTAGTTTCAGTCAACCAATAGAGTACGTTGTCTCGTGTGGATGCATCTATCTTCGATTGTGAGGCTGCTTCTTTTAGTGCGTTGGAAATATCATGCACCGCATCACGGTCTCTCAAATCCTTGAGCTCGCTCTGAATGAGAGCAACCATTGCTTCAGTGTTTTCAGGACATTGGCTCAGAATATTGATAAGATCTGAACGTGCTTGTATCGGTCCAATTTCGTCGTCTTTGCTCAAAGTACTCAATACTCCATCTGATATAGAGCGGCATTGCAGACAGAAACTCCTTCAAGAACCTAATATGTCTGTTGTGTACAGATTCGTCGAATGTTCGAGAAATAGAGTATTTTGTCGATTTGCTATAACATGTCAGCAAATTCCGCAATGGTTTTCGTTACATAGTCAGGAGTATTTTCTGAACCATATTTTACTATAAGGTCATCTAACGAATTCTCGCGATGATTAATCCAGATGGTAACGAGTGATTGCCGTTTTCCACCCACCATGTCCGCATAGTATTCATCCCCAACGTAGAGGGTTTCTGAGGGAGCGGTATCTAAGATTGACAATATTCCTTCAAATGGTTGGGGCATTGGTTTGAAAGCCCTAACTTTACCGCAATCAACTATTGCGTCAAAGTGTTGAAGAAGATCCCATTTGGCGAGAATGATTTCTGTATCTCCTTCGAAACTGTTTGTGAGAACTCCTAATTTCAATCCGTAATTTTCAAGTTTTGATAGAAGTTCAGGAACTCCAGGATAAGGCGTAGATAGCTCTACATGAAGAGTCTTGAATCTTTGAGTTGCTTCTTCAACAAGAGTACTATCAACCGTATATCCAAGAACCTCCAAACTCTTGGTCATTGCATTTTTGATGATGTCAAAGGGAGTCACGAAAGGAGCTCCTAATACAGTTTCTTCTATTGCTTTGAAGTACATTGACACCAGAGTTCGTACGTAAATTTCCCCATGGTTTTCAATATCTACGTTAGAACGCTTCATCAACCATTCACTGGCCACCATTGGATAGCGGTGAGTGTCTATCAGGGTTGAGTCGAGGTCGAAGACCACTGCCTTGAATTCATCAATATTCAGTGACTTCAAGAGATTCAGGTCTCCAGAATTCAACCACCCTTTCCAAGATAGATTCCATTGGGGTCTAACTTATGCATGATGTCAATTTGTTCCTGGGTTGGTTCTTCTGTAGTCGGCACATCCTCCGGAATAATCAGATTGAACATGACATTGTCCTGAATATCCTGCACTGTAAATCCAGGGTGAACGGATTTGAGACGAATCTTCTTTGTGTCGGGATCAAAGTCCATCTGGCACATATCGGTTATCACAATCTCAGGACCGCCACCGACCAATGACCATTTCTCACGAGCTCCAGGTCCATCCAAGAATCCTGGAGAAGTCATGTAATCTAGCTTCGTGAGAAACTTTCGTTTATCATGGGACATCATAATGATGAGCCGCTTCGCTGATGATGCAATATCATTTCCTCCACCACTACCAGGAAGCTTGACCTTTGGAGCATCATAAGGTCCAATATAGCTCGTATTGAGATTTCCATACTCGTCTATCTGTGCAGCGCCAAGGAAACCCACATCTATTCTTCCTGCTTGGAGAAGAAAACCAAGTGTTTCAATGAGACCTATGGAAGCAGAACACCCATAGTAGTAACGAGTATCAGCAACTGAGAGCGGGACCTCTCTGGGTCGAGCGTCAATAAATCCAGCCTCTGAAATGAGGTTTGATTTAGGTGCATGGGTTTCTTTTGCTAACAACGCAGCCAGTAGGGGCATACCCGTACCACCAAACACCATCTCTCCATCTTTCACATGACTAGATGCACAAGCAATCAGGAATTCAATCTTAGTATATTCCACCATGATTAGTACCCCCACGGTTTTGTTGCTCGAAGTTTGTGTAGATTCTCCCAACCTACTAGATTGAGATATCCATAATGATCATCAACTCCAAGAATGAAATTATCCAAATATTCCTGCCAGCCCTCTTCAGTGCGTGTCATTTGGTGGAACGTCATGAGGTGTTCCAAGTCATAATCATAGTAATCGTGGCACATCATAGGATGAGCAACATATGGTAAGATGACCACATGGTCTACGTACATCGCAGGAATCTTTGTCTGATCGGGTCTTGTTTTGATTTCAGCAGTATCAATCAATTCCTCTGCAAGGATAATCAACTTCTTACCGCAGCGAGCACCTTCAAGATCCTCTCCAACAATCCCATCAATCTGAGCGTTTCCTAGTTTATCCACGCGTTGTACATGGACAATACTATAGTCTGGCTGGAGTGAAGGAACAAGACAGATCTTATCTCCGGTAAAGGGACAATCAATCACTTTCAGTTTGTCATCTCCGCGATATCGTGTCAGATTGACCATATCGGTACCCATCATACTTCTTATGGGCATGAATGGGACATTGAGAGCTCCTCCTAGAAAACGCATAGCCATTGCGAGATTCGTATAGTCCTCAACTTCCAGTTTCCCTTCAGAAACTCTTCGTCGAATATTATTAGAGAGACCTAGAGCTTCTATTGCTGAGAATGCAATCTCAAAGCGAGTCGCAACTCCAGCACCAGCCATTATTTCAAGATCTACCTCGGAACCACAGGTATAGACTGTTAGATTCCGCTTCTTCTGTCGAACTAATTCATGCGCAAACGCTATTGGAGCACGTTGATACCCAAATCCACCCCAGAAGAGCCCATCTCCATCATTAACCATCTTTGCTGCTTCTGCTAGTGTAATGCATTTGTCTTCAATTTCTGCTTCAGTCAACCCTGACCACCTTAAGTGAAATATCATATATTGCCAGTGAAGGCAGCAAAAGCTCTATGCCTTTTATTTATAACCATGGATGGATTCAAGAACTAAGAATGTAAAATCAACTAACGAAACCGATTAGATAGGTAATCACCCAATAGATTACAAATATAATTATCGGACCAAATAAGCATAGAACAATGCAGGAGAATAACCTCGTTGATGAATCTCCTTTACGTGGTTCACCTCCGCTTCTGACAACAAGCTTCCTTCTGAAAGGTCCAGGAGATAGATACGATTCGATCTCGCTTTCAAGCACACCTACATGCTCTTCACGCTGGAACGAATACACCATATCACAATAGGGGCATTTCAATTGAATAGAACCTACCAAGGCTTGCGGAATAGGTTCATCTAATGGTTGACCACATTGAGGACAAATTACTTGATCCCCCAAAGTATGACCTCCGTGAGATTGAGTTTTTTATCCAAAGAGCCAAGAGATACCACTAAAGAAACCAAAAAATAGCAGGAAGAAAATAGTCGGAAATAAAAGGCAACAGCAACAAATCGTGCAGCAGGTCCCACACCCTGATTGTTGACGCGGAGGAGGTTCGGTTTCCCATGGAGCGGCCCCATCATACGTTGTACTGGGGTATGATCCTTCACTCCTGATTGGACCTTGACGTTGTGTACGAGGACCTTCTCCTGGAACAGAGAATGAACCAAATCCAGGCATATATTCGAATAGACCCCCGCAGTTGCGACAGCGAACCGATATTTTTTCATCATACGCGACGCGTGAATCATCTACAGGAACACTAGAACCACAATACGGACAATCTGCATTTTGTGTCATTGTTAATAGCTCTGCAAGTTAATATGCAATTATCAGAGTGAGAGGTTTTAAGTCTCATCAATGGAGACCCAGCAATCTTATACGAGGGATATGTACCGATTTAATCATGTCACTCAGTGAAAAGATAACCAATATGCCAAAGTATACGAAGATAGGATTCTTCGCTCCACTCATTGCTCTTATTACTATAACAATTGCAATCATGTTAGCACCAGGATTCGATTGGCTCATCAATGCACTGAGTGATCTCGGAAATTACACTAACTTCTTTCTAAGTCCATACAAACTTGTTAGTGCAATCATATTCAATAGCGGTCTCATTGTAACTGGAATCCTAATGATATCATACACTATCTGGTTTCTGAAGTGGACAAAAGATGTCCCAACCAAATTTGGGTTAATTCCCTTGGTCATTTCTCTGGTCTTCTTGATTGCAATCGGAATATTCTCAGAAAACTTTGGTGAATTGCATTACTGGGTATCCGTAGGGTTCTTCCTTACCTTTCCATTCTCGATGTGGTTCATAGGGATTGGATGGCTTCGATTTCCTAATTTAAGATGGTTTAGTGCTGTATCTATCATTCTTCCTTTCCTCTCCGTATTTATGTGGGTGGATTATCTGAATGGAACTTCAATTTGGCAACAAGCTGTTCCAGAAATTGTAACTGCATTCTCAGCGATAGTGTGGCTTTGGATTATCAATATGATGCAGAATCAGGGTAATCTAAAAATGATTGGGAAAAATCTGGAGTGAGTTTAATTGGAACAGATTAGAAAGCTCAAGAACATGCCAAGACTGAATCAGATAGGATTTTTCGCGCCTCTTGTTACATTTATCAACATAGCAATTGCAACATCAATTCTACCAAACTTCGACTGGCTATCAAATCCTCTCAGTGACTTGGGAAGTTGGTACAGAACGGATTTAGGAAGTCTGCAAATCCTTAGCGCGATTCTTTTCAATGGTGGATTAATTGTAACTGGACTTCTTATTGCCTATGTGATGATTCAATTCATTAAGCAGTCCAATGATTTGCCAACTAAATTTGGACTTCTTCTCTTTACCGGATCATCATTGTTTCTAGTAGGAATAGGAATCTTTTCAGAAGATTTCCCTCTACCCCATCTTTTAACAGCATTACCATTCTTCTTTTCAATCCCAATTGCTTTAGGTGTAGTTGGACTTGTATGGTTACGACTCTCAGAAATGAGAATAATTGGAGTTGCATCAATATTATTTTCACTTCTCAGTATACTTATCATGTTTCAACCTTGGATAGAACTGAGTATAGCGATATTTGAAACCCTGGAAGCAATAGTTGCGATGGGATGGTTATGGTTTGTAAACTATATGCATTATGCAGGAAAACTAGCACCAGTATTCACTCCACAGGAGACTCAATAATCTAAATCTTGCATTCACTACAGTTTGAGGCCCCAGCACCTAGACAACCTACTGTCTTCTCACCACCATATTTGATACCCCAATCCTGCATATCATCAAGAATCGGAGTGAAATCCAATCCCTTCTCTGTGGGAGAATAGTGAACTCTTGCTGGCATCATTGTTGTGTCCACCGTCCGATTAACAATTCCCTCTTTCTCAAACTCGCGAAGTCTTTGAGTCAAAATTTTCGGACTTACCCAACTGATAGTTCGATGAAGTTCTCCAAATTGAGCTCCCTTTGGATTCTTTGAAGCCAAAAGCTCTTGAAGCACGAGAATTGCCCACCGCTTCCCCAATATTCGTGTCACGAAATAGATGGGGCAGTTTTCTGCGGATTCTTTGGTTCGAACTGTAGCTGAACGCATAAGACATCACCATAGGTACTATCTTTTTGGTAACTACTATACTTATTATAGTATCTATCATACTTCATATACAAGCGATTACGTATTGTACCAATGGAGGATCTAGAAATGCACACAAATCCAAAAGAAATGGAAGAGCGAAAGAAGAAATTAAAGATGGCAATTGAGAAAGTTCACAAGGGAGCGAATGTTGCAGATGTGAAGGAGGAGTTCAAAGAAATCCTTAGAGACGCGTCACCTCTCGAGATTTCAAAGATTGAAGAAGAAATGATAGATGAGGGGGTTCCAAAAGAACAAATCCAAAGTCTCTGTGATGTTCACCTTGAACTCTTCAAAGAGGCATTAGCAGAACCAAATCCAGAATTACCTGAAACCCATCCAATTTACATCTTGATGGAAGAACACAAGATCATTCTGAATACCGCCATTAGATTAGCTGAACTAGCTCAAGTTTGTGCAAACACAGCAGAGGAGATGCCACCTACTGAAGCCATTACAGGGATAATGGAATCTATCGACATTCTGAAGGCTTCAGCAAATCACTACCATAGAGAGGAGAATGTGCTCTTTCCAAAATTGGAGGCGCGTGGAATAGTACAACCTCCAGCAATCATGTGGTCGGAGCATGATACAGTAAGAGGAATCGAGAAGACGCTCTTTGAATTATTCGAGAAGGACCCTAAACTTAACACACATGCACTACCGGTGCTTCGTAATTCAGCAATAGCTCTCTCAGAAACACTCTCTAGTCACTTCTTCAAAGAGAATAACATTCTGTTTCAAACCTCATTGAAATTATTTTCTGAGGATGAATGGAATTCAATGAGAGTGGATTTTGATGATATTGGTTATGGGATTTTTCAACCAAAACAGATTGAAGGTATTGAAGTGAAAAGAGAGCAAAGGCAAGAGGGAGATTCAGATAACTTGGTTAGATTTGAAAGCGGTGCAATTCGAAGGGAAATTCTTGAGCGGGTTCTCAATACGCTTCCAGTTGATATCACATTTGTTGACGAAACAGACCACGTTCGATACTTCAGTCTATCACCAGAAAGGATCTTTGTGCGTTCCAAATCAGTGATTGGAAGAGAGGTTCGTAACTGTCATCCTCAGAAGAGTGTTGACAAGGTTGAGGAGATCCTCAATGAATTCAGAGCTGGAACTAGGGATACTGCAGATTTCTGGATAAACCTTGGAGGGAAACTTATCAGCATCAGATATTTTGCCGTACGTGATGATGATGGGAAATATCTGGGTTGTCTAGAGGTCTCTCAAGACTTGACGGAAATCAAGAAAATAGAGGGAGAGAAACGGCTTCTCGATTGATTCTGAAAATAAAAAAGAATAGTGGGACTCTGTATCGGCAAAGTCGATGGAAATCGTAGAAGCAAGGACCGAGTAGATCAAGAATCACCAAAGGAAGATGATTACATACGACTATTTCATTGATACGAATTCTTCTCTATAATTCCCAAATACCTTATCTTGATTAGCGTCTTCAAAAGTTTTGTAGATGCTCCAAAAACGAAGAAGAGGATGCATTGAATGTATAGTAAGAAAGAGTTGAAGAACTATCTGAAAGATCTCTCGAAGAAATCTGAAGTATCAAGCTTTTCATTTGAGTATGAATCGGGACATTTGGAGTTTCACTCACGACTCAGAATCATCCTGGCCTCTGGTAAAATTATCCAGTGGAAGATTCCAAAAAAGACCCCCCTGGATAGCGAGTCAGAAAAAGATGAAGGAAAGAAACGAGAGATTGAGATTTCTGAGGAGAAGATATTAATCTTTATAGAAGATTTGAGAAAGAGAAAAATATGGGATTTGGAGAATTGCACGGAGAGGGCTCTCCCTGATACGCCTCTGCTCACATTCAGAATAAAAAATAATGACCAACTAGTGTTTGAACAACAGGTCTGGGAAACTTGCCGAAATGACAGTGTACGCGCTAAGGAACTCATTAGGACTCTAGGGGCTCTTCTACCACGAGACTGGCCACCCCCATGAAACCTGTAGTGATTAATATCTAATCAGTAGGCATTCATTTGACTATCCAAGAATTGATATTGTTCTAATTGCAGTGTTGTATGAGGATTATGGGAGTCGCACTAGATAGTTAAACTCTAACTATAGAATACGCAGGAATTGTGGCAATCATATTTTTTATTATATGCTTATACTCAAGATACACAAATAATTCTGGTAATTTGAATGTCTTCCAACGAATGCCTGTTCTTCTTCCAGCAATCGCATTTGTAATCACTATCATGATAGTCACGAGCTATGGCCTTACCCCGATGGGTCAGTATCAAGGTGTGAACGAAGAACATGGTAGAAGATACTCGGGATATGAAACTGATTTTGACATTCTAAACGAGAGCTGGTATACCAAGAATCTAGAGGTGTATGCTGGCGATCAAATAGATGAGGATGAATCCATGCTTGTTGACGTAGCAGTCTATCAAAATGATAGTCTAGTTGAAACACTACATCTGTATTTTCAATATTCTTCTACAGACTATATGAATTCAGATGAAAAGACCATTACCTTAGAGCCCGGCGAGTATCATTTGCAGATGAACTTCACGTACAACTATCATGGGATTGAAGATGAAGGACAACACAGTATCCAATTGACCATCTCACAACCGCTCACCGAGGGCTTCACTAATGAGATTGTGGATTGGGCGACATATCAATTCATCATCAATATCATCTGCGTCTTGATGATACTTGGTGGATTGGCTATTGGTAGCTCGATGAAAAAACCCAAGAAAGAGGATGATACTGACTGGAAGTCCACCACGGAATACAAGTATTGATTTTCTCCGGAAAAGGAGAGAATCGACCCTACCCAAGGTAGGGTCTCTAGTACAGATTATAAAAACTCGTCAAGAAGTTCGAGGAGCTCAACAAATGAGGGTGTCAATTCGTTCAATTGCCAATCAAGTCTAGCCTGAGTGTCCAATGATAGGAAACATATGGTGGGACATAATCAGAAGCCCATGTTTCGATAACCAGTGGAACCCCGGAAGTGAGAGAAATGACCCCATGCCAACCGTTACCGGAGTCTACATTGTAATATCTATGCCCGAAAAAGAAGTTACTCTCACCGAGTATTGCCAAATAGGTGTTGCACCCGAATTCGTGTTGTCCAGCCGCTGTAGCATTGTCTGGAAAGATTGCATCGAGATACCCCCACCCTCCAATTGGCAGGAACAGTCGAGAGATGAAACTTTCAAGTGATGTTCTAAGATCTGATGGAAGAACGCTACCATTGTCTAAGTTTACGTGGACCTTTGGTTTGGATATTAAATCAAGAAAATCGGTTTCGGAGTTAATAGTGTCGTTGGGAAGTGATGTAATCCGTACTCTCATCCTTGTGTTTTCAGTGATGCCTAAACCAGAGGATGTTGTATTGAAGATGAACTCGTCATCGATTGACACAGCCCATGAGAAAGAATGTTCAGACTGCGGAGGTTTCTCCCAAGGAAAGACTGTGGTTAAATCAATGAATACAAACACAATCAGCATACAAAAGATAGGAACAACTAGTAACTTCAACATGTGTGTCTTTGTTCTCCCACCTAACAAACTCGAACACCATTGTTAGGGTATTTGTCTTCCAATATCATTTTATTGCAAGTAGTAACAAAAAAGAGAAACATGCTGTAGAGGATTTAATCTCCACAGCAAATCATTGACTAAAGGAGTTCATCAAGTAGCTCTAGCAGCTCTACAACAACAAGCTTTGAACCCTGATCAGACAAGTCCACTCCAGTCGCTTCTTCTTCTTTCTTCAACGACTTGATTCCGTCATTGAAGTTTGTTACACAGAAGGGACAAGAAGTCATCAGAATGTCAGCACCAGTCGAGGCGGCTTCTTTTAGACGCTCCTTTGATGTAGACAGTGCCATATCGGAAAACTGTGCCTTCACCCCGCCACCAGCTCCGCAGCAAAAGGAATCGCCTTTGATTCGGTACATCTCTTTGAGATCGAGACCAGGTATGCTGTTGAGAACGATGCGTGGTAGCTCATAGTGAGCTTCCTTTGCCTTCTCAGCTGCTCGACTGTCAAGCAACCAATTATCGGACTTTGCAAGAATTTCCTTCTCAATGGCAATACCAACATGTCGGACACTGTGACAAGGGTCATGCCAAGTGACCTTCTTGTTGTAGGGTTTCTCAATTTTGATCTTACCTTCATCAAGTAAGTCGTAAACAAACTCGACCGCATGTCGCACCTTGAATGGGAGAGGTTGTCCACTGTGCTCAGGATAGTCATTCCTGAATGTCTTGTAGCATCCAGCACAGCTGAAAAGAAGCAGGTCATAATCCTTGAATGTTTCAAGATTCTCATTCATCACATTTCTGAAGACTTCCCTCTGACCAGTCCTAAGAATCGGAGAACCACAACAGACCTCATCACTAACAATGGTAAAGTCGATACCTAGTTTCCGGAGAATACTTGCAGTATGATCTGCAATTTGCTGCTGCCTGTAAGCGGCAGTACACCCAACATAGTATGCAATCTTTGTGTCTGGTTTGTCGATTAATTCTTGATACTCAGAAAGCCATTTGGTTCGTTCCTCACGTGCTTCATTGTAGGGATTTCTGAGGGTTTTATCATTCACACGATCTCTGAATATCTTATGTTTGTCCAAGGGCTCAACACCAGATTCAATGATGGCTGCACGTAGTGCCTCCGTGACATGGACTGTGTCGATATAGTTGGGACATTGGGTTTCGCACATTCCACAGGTTGTGCAAGCTTCTGCAATCTCCAAAAATTCCTGGCTAGCAGGCAGTTCTCCATTCAGGAATGCCCGTGCCATCCACTGCTTACCTGAGTTAAAGTACCCTTCCCAGCCAAAGTAAATTCCAGCTGGACATCCCTGAAGCATCCCAGTATATTCTTCGGTTTCCCCTTCTCTATCGGGTTCACCAGAGTAAGCATACTGACATGCTCGACAGTGGATACAGCGTGCATTGATTTTACGAAGCTCTTCTAGACTTGTCATCTCAATCGTTCCTCCGTTTCATATATAGCATTAAAGATGTTACGATTTGTAACTTTTCCAGCCTCCAAGTTTCATTCTTTACTCGGGTCAGGAAGGTCCGAAACGCTGTCCCATGGGATTGCGAGACGACCTGGGTGTAGTATAAGATTCGGGTCGAGGACCTTGCGGAACTTTACCAGCATCTTGTAGTATTCTTTTGCCTGTGAGAAGGTTTCAGGAGCATGAACGAATGGGTCAGGTCTATAATTGATCCAGCCCTTCTTCAGGAAGCTTCTAGTTGTTTCCAAATTGAATTCACGGATTCGGTCCATGATACCAGGTTCAGTGCTGTCAAAGCAAAGGATAGGCATAACGATTGCCTGCCTTGCATGATCGATTGAAGCGACCCACATTGTTTCAGGAAAGCCGTGATCAGACATTGCAGCGCAGTACTCTTCCATCATTGCACTGGACTCAAGCCAAGGACAGTACCATGTGATGAACAGAAATCCAGCCTGCCAGAGTGAATAGGGAACTGCAATCTTATTGGGCTTTTTGAGCCGTGATGCAATCTGTTTGGGATGAAGCGTTTGTTGAGGTAATGTGCGCTTCTCGCGAACCTCATAGTCCTTGTAGATCTTGTCAATGCCATTGAGTGCAAAATCAAGCTCTTCTTGGGACCATGCCCATACCTCGTAGTTCATCCACTTCCTATCGATGCCAATTTTCTTGTAGAAGTCGTAATCGGTGGGAACATTCTTTTCTGGCCAACGAGTCATGACCAATTCATAATTACCACCTTGTACCATTACAGTGTTTTCTGCAATACCCATCTCATGCTTAGAAATCTCCCAAGCAGGGCGAACGATATCATCCCAAGTGTCTCCGCCATACGCAACGACTGTCTTGTAATGTGGATGTGGAATCATCTTTATTGCACATTTGGTGATGATACCCATTGAACCCTGTGAGCCCAAAAAGAGACCGTCAGGATTTGGACCAACACCCCAGCGATAGAATGGCTTTGCACCTGGTAGTGCCCATGAACCAGTGTGGAATATTTCTCCGGTTGGCAGGACTACCTCGAGACCCATGATCATGTCAGCCTGCGGACCATATACACCGGTCACCAGACTGAATCCGCGCTCGATAGCATCACCCAGCACAGTGGCTGCAGGTGGTGCACCGTCGGGAATTGGGGGTGCCCAGTCGGGATATTTAGTTTTGAAAATTCTCCAGGCATCGCCAGATTTCACACCAGGCTCTACGACCATGACACGGTTTTCTATATCAACCGTCATTTTGTCCATTCTTGTCATGTCCATGTAGATACCGCCGGGCTGAATGGCAGGAAGTGCAAATCCACCACTTAGACCGCC
>CAZMBV010000079.1:0-12122 GCA_964564335.1 uncultured archaeon | reverse complement strand
TCACCTTTGCTGGATGGGAGATGCCAGTACGCTATAGTGACATCAGAGAAGAGCATATGGCCGTAAGAGATTCAGTTGGAATATTTGACACCAGTCATATTCAATCATTTCCTTAGCTATTCTAAAAGATGTGGATAGTTCCGAGATCTCTTTTGAACTAATAGATTTCCTGTTGCTAAACAGTCCCACTAAGGCTAAGTAAGATTTTGTTGAATCAAACAATTTATTGTAGTCTTCACGTTCCATCAAAGAAGGAAATTGTTGCTTGATAACCCGTTCCAATCCTTCATCTGACTCGATTATTAGCCCTCTAATAGATACTCTCTGCATTTTTACTTCATGAATTATTTCTTTCTCATCTGACAATATTTCTTGGGCATCTTGCTTTTTAGTAGTCAGTGAATGTTCTTTATTGTACTCACGGATAATCCCATCTCTTTCTTCAGTAGTCAGTGAATGTTTCTCATGTTCTTTGACCTTTGTCCCTCTATCTTCAATGTGAGATTCATCATCTGAGAATTCATCGATCTCTCTCATACTATACACTCCTTCATTTTCGCTCTTTCAAATACGCTTGAAATCTCAACACTCTTGGATCTTGCTTGCGAGAGGAACCCACTCACATCATCATATGTATTCAACATAATCCCCTTGTAACTTCATGTAGATTAGTGAGTGCCACATTATTTAAGATAAACAGTCAGAATTGATAACCTGTAGGAGATGAAGCAAATCATCTCTATTTTTAGAAACATAGAACTTACTAGAGTTGTTTATGGGTAGTGAAGAATTTTGATTTTCAGGAACTAGAGAAAACTACATTGATTATTACCGAAGGTTTTTTTGGATGTACAATTGCCAAATGGGTTGAAGAACCTTCAATTCTTTAGGTCTGGTGAAAGCAATTTTGACTGAATCACTCAAAAGAACTCAGATTTATGAATGGCATAAACAACACGGTGACCTCGTTGACTTTGTAGGTTGGGAGATGCCTGTTAGATTTTCGGATATTCGGGAGGAACACATGGCTGTTAGAGAGGCTGTTGGAATATTTGATACTTCAAACATGTTTCGTTTCTTTATCAAAGGCGCGCAAGCAAAAGAATTCCTCCAATCCGTTACTACAAACAATGTAACTAATCTCAAAATTAATGGTGGACAGTATACTACCTGTTTGAATGAAGCCGGTGGAATCCATGATGATCTTATGCTCTATAGAATTGGCGAGGATGAATACATCTGGATAACAAATGCGGACAATGGCCCTAAAATCAGAAATCATCTATTGAAGCACTCGAAGGGTTTTGACGTTGAAGTTGCAGATAGGACCAAAGAGATTGCTATGATTGCAGTACAGGGACCTAAAGCATTATCACTTCTGGGTAAGATGTTAGGTAAAGATATGGATGAATTTGGTCGATTCACCTGCAATCCCCTGACTATTGCTGGATACGCCACTTTTCTGTGCAGAACAGGGTACACTGGTGAAGCAGGTGCCGAAGTATTAGTATTGAACTGCCCATTTACTGATGAGGGTAAAGAGCGAGCAATTGGATTCTGGAAAGAACTACTCAACCAAGGTGCTGAGTTTGACATTAAACCCTGCGGGTTAGGAGCGAGAGACTCACTCCGTTTAGAAGCTGGTTTTGTCCTCTATGGCCACGAGCTCGATGAAGAAACGTCTCCAATCGAAGCTGTGATTCCATATGCTGTTAAATTCAAAATAGAGCCGCATTATTTTGGCTATGATGTAGTACAGAGTCATAAGAAAGGGGGTGTTAAGAAGACTCGAATTGGGTTTGTAATGATAGATCGCGGTATTCCCCGAGAAAAGTATCCAATTCTCTTTAATGGCTCTGAAATCGGTATAACAACAAGTGGTGGTCTCTCACCAATATTAGACAAAGGTATTGGAATGGGTTATGTTCCTCCTGATACAGTCGATATCGGTAATGTTATTGAAATCGACATCAAAGGGCGTCATCGAAGAGCAGAAGTGACAAAATGGCCCTTTTACAACCCTGATAAGTACGGTGAAACACGGACTAGATGATATCCAAAGTGATTTAAACCGAATCCCTTAGTTCTGAATCACTGGTGGATATTATGGGCGACACCGAAATTAAAGATGGATTATACTATAGTGCTGAACATGAATGGGTTAGAATTGAAGGTGATACTGTTGTCATCGGGATTACTGATCATGCTCAGGATGCACTTCACGAGATTACATTTGTTGAGATTTCTGAGGTTGGCACCGTTCTCAAAGCGAATGATGAATGCGGACTTGTTGAGTCTATGAAAGCCTCATCGGATATCTTCACACCAATTGGTGGTGAAATCATCGAAGTGAACACTGATCTTGAAGATGCTCCAGAAACAATCAACGAAGATTGTTATGGAAAGGGTTGGATGTTCAAAATCAAACCCTCCAATCTTGATGCAGATCTTGCAGCACTAATGGATGGGAATGCCTACAAGGCATTAATTGAGTCCGAATAGCATAACTGTGTGTGAATTATGGTGGGGCAGAAAAATGCTCCATCCTAATCATCACCTATTTCTTTTAATTTTAAATACTATAGTACAATTCAGATTCTAACAGCAACCTTTTTAGCGCATCACAAAATCGCTCCCCCTAGTTCGTAAGAACACGGAGAGAGCACTCCATATGTCATTCAGTAAAGTCAAACGGTCGAGTGTACGATTCCTAAAACAAGTATTCCATCGGCCAAAATCAAAGATTTCACGCGGCTCGATTATGCTAGTGGTGACAATTCTCATCATCTTCACAACTGCTCTGGTGCTGCGTTTAGCCCCCTTAATAGATGCACAGCCAATAGTGCGTGCCTTTGACCCTTGGTTCCAACTCAAGGTTACTGATTACGTAGCAGATAATGGGTATGCTGCCTTCTTCAATTGGTTTGATGCTTCAACCTGGGTCCCCTTTGGACGTGATATGACTACAACAACCTATATAGGAGTACCTTTCACCAGCGCTTTCTTCTATTTCTTACTAAATGGTTTAGGTATTAGTGTAGATGTGATTTCAGTATCCATTGTTCTACCCGCTTTCATGGGTGCACTTACTGCAGTAGTTGCATTCTTCCTAGGGCGAGAACTCTACAACAATACTGTTGGACTATTTACTGGAATATTCATGGCATTCATGCCTGCCTTTTTGCAAAGAACAGTAGCAGGATTCTATGATAATGAGTGTATTGGAGTATTTGCCATTGTCCTTACAACATTCCTTTTCATGAGAGGTCTGAAGCGTGGCTCTTTAGCAGCCTCCGTTGGTGCAGGGCTCTCTCTAGCTTATCTTCAGATGTCTTGGGGTGCATCAGAATACATGCTTGGACTTCTTGCATTATTCGGATTTGCAATGTTAATCATGGGACACTATAGCAAGAGACTTCTCTCTTCATACTTGATTACAGTCTCATTAGGTATTTTTGTCGGAAACCTCATTCCACGAAATGGATTCGGGAATCTAACTGATTTCACAATCATTGCGCCAATTGGAGTCGCAGGCCTTCTTGTAATGTATGAGATTTGGCTCAGGTTTGGAGGCTACCGCGAAGCAACTGCTGATACACTTGCGCCACATATGAAACCTATCCTTTTCGGATTAATTACACCAATTGTCGGTGTAGTTTCATATCTTCTCTATGTGGGAAGCCAAACACTCACAATCACTCCTTATAGTTCCAATCCCATTCTGCAAGTTGGTAATAAGTTCATTTCAGTAATCAATCCATTCTTACGATTAGATCAAAGGATCCTCGCTTCAGTCGCGGAGCATTTGCCAAGCCCCTGGGGCAGTTTCTACAATACGCTCCTTATTTTGATCTTCTTCTTCCCGCTTGGATTGTATTTCTTATTCAAGAGAGGTCGCGATGAAGATTGGTTCATCCTTTTCTATGGTGTGGCTTCAGTCTACTTTGCCGGAAGCATGATTCGTCTAGGTCTCATACTTGCTCCTGGCGTAGCTCTCCTAGCTGCAGTCGCAGCATATAACATACTCTCACCTTATGCAAAGGTCGTCACACAACAATCAGTCTTTGAAAGGCGAAGATTCAGGATGAGTTCTTCCCTCACGTCAGAACATTCGCTCACTGCATTCGCGTTTATCGCACTCTTACTATCAGTAAACGTAATTCTGGGTGTGAGTTATGTTCAAAATCAAGTCGGTAATCCTGAGTTTTCCAATGGACCTCTGTCTAATCCTCAAGCTCAAGCAACTGATTGGCAAGTTGCTATGACCTATGTCAGAAATGTCTTACCCCCTGGTACAATTGTAGCTAGTTGGTGGGACTATGGATATTGGATAAACAGCGCTGGGGACGCGGAAACCATTGTGGATAATGCGACGGTTAATAGTACGCAAATAGCACTCATGGGATATGCGTTAATGGCACTTAATTACACGGAGTCGTTGAAAACATTCAAACTCTGGAATACTACCCATGTACTAGTATACTGGGGTCACAGACTATCACAACTTGGTGGTGATGATGGCAAGTGGCCATGGATGGTGCGAATTGCAGAGGATAAATTTGGCACATCTTTGATTGATGATGCTACATATCTCGGTGTCAACGATGCGACACTGGAGCCGTTCTATAGCTCGACTCTCTACAAGCTCTTATCCTATGGTGAGCCCAAAGATCAAGAAGAAGCAAATATGCTGAGTTTATCTCAGACCAGAGCATACTTTGACCAACAATTCTGGAAAGATCAAGCCTGGGTTGACCATATGCCTGTAAGCCTCAATGGTGCTTTTAAGGAACCATATATCAGCTCTACATACGGAACAGTCAAGATCTACGAAATTGATTACACGATGTACTATCAGTACATGAACCGTACAAATGCAGACTGGATCCCAACATTGGTTAGTGATAATCTTGATGTATCTATTGATGGAGCTCTATCAAGTACAGAGATTTCAGGTTCAAGCCATGAAGTATCATTTGGCGCCGGGTACAATGCGAGAGTTTACACTCAATCAAACTCGACCCATATGTACTATGGAATACAAATGGACAATTACACCCTTGGCGAAGATGCTTTTGGTATCAGGATCTCTCCTGAAAACGCACCTCTTGACTCAGATCTCAGAATCGTGAACTACGATGGTCAACCATTTGATGGCAACATTCGTCATGATGGCACTTGGGTCGAAGACTCTACTGGTACAAACTCTACTGAGTTTGCTACTGGTAGCAATGTGATAGAATTCATAATTCCATTACAATCTCATGATCCTCAAGACGTTGCAATGTTTCCAGGAATGAATTACCAGATGAAGTTCCTCTGGTGGAACAATCTAAACACTGGTGCACCTTCATTCACCACTAATTGGAATACTTTCTGGGTTCCGATTCAACTCTACTAGTTTAGTAGCAATGGCAACTGGTCTTAGCACTAGTTGCCAAGTTTCTTCTTTTTTACAAAATTCAACTAGTTACCTGTTGCTGAATTTTTCGTTTAGCTTTTCTTCTATAGCCTCCGTATTTGTCTTGAGGACTATACTTCGGAGGTTTAGGATCTGAAACAGGATTACCACATTTTGGGCACGTATTCTGATCTAGAGTATATTCATCACATTTGGTGCATTTGTAGAGATGAGTCATCTCGACCCTAGCCCCCTACTTTCTCACAAAAGAAATTGTTCCAGAGTTACTCTCTATCTGTTTAGAAATCAATCCATAAACATCTGAGAGAATATCTTCAGCCTCTTTGTAATCTGGACTGACGATTCTAAGTTTGTATCTAGGTGAGCCTAGAGTGTATATCTCGGTTGTCGACTTCTCATGACTCTTCCCTTGTGCAAGCCCTTCGGTCAAAGATTTCTTGATTACTTCTATTCCGTCAGGACCAGGAACAAGTATTGTCATTTCACCATCAATCTCAACAGATGGTATCTCAATTCGTTGTTTTGCCAAGTCTGCAACTTGTTTCTTCAGCTTCTTAGTTGCTTGGACTTCTTCAAAGACATCCACGTCTCCATCTGCAGCTTTCTCTAAACCTGCATATATCTCTCCAAAGACATCCTCCAATGACCAACCAATCTTCTCGTAGACTTGTTCGAGAGTCATATCATTCTCTTTGGCTACTAGTTCCAAGAGTTTCTCTGCTTTCTGAGCACGTTTCCATTCATTATTCTTGACTCTCTTTGACTCACTTGAAACACGTCTGAGCGAGCAATCAATGTGCATTTTATCTTCATCTACTTTGAGAACTTTCACAACGACACGCTGATTCTCATGAATGTGATTTCGGATATTCCTGACCCACGTACTACTTATTTCCGAAATATGAATGAACCCTTCTTTGTTGCCGTACTCTGGTAACTGAACGTAGGCACCGTAAGGAGCTACTTTCGTTGCGACCGCTATAGCATAATCATCTTGATTTGGCCAATCAGCGCGTTTCTGGACCATTTTTTTTTCTCCTTACGGAAGGACCTCTACTTCTCGTGCAATTGGCTCGAGTTTAGCTTTCCCACCGCTTGGCTTGGCAAGTATCTTATCGCACTTAAGACATTTTACCTCTGTAGTTGCGTTTCCAAAAATAATCTGCTCATTCTCACAGTCTAGGCACTTGACCCGTAGGAACCGTGAATTTGGTTGTCGCACAATCTCGCCTTTTGGCATAATAATCACCCTATACTCTCAGTACCTCTACCTTTTTCAAACGCATACTCTGGGACTGGATGACGTGTTCGCATTCCTTACACTTGAGTTTGAGTACAGTCTTTTTAGTTGTTTTAGCAAAACGTTTCTGGATATTTTTAGGAAATGATCCATAGCCCTTTGTCTTCCGCTTCATACGGCGCTCTCCTTCTGCCTGGCTTCGTCTCTTTCCTGCCTTGTATGCTGACACCGTATGTATAGTATGTTTATGGCATCGGGGGCAGTATTTGTTCAGTTCACCTTTAATGTTCATTTGATAATCACCAGTCCTTGGGCTGTGCGACTCGGCCTAGAGTCTCTTATAATACTTAGGGCATGTTCAATCCGAATCGGTCTGATTAATTATCGCTTATGCGGCTGGGGTTCCAGTCTGACTTATGAGCCACCACACATGTGCTAGAATTACTCCAACCACTAGAATACCTGCAAGTATTACAACCGTTGTGGGTCCAACTTTGATACCTGGAGTCTCGTCTTCGAAGAATCTGATTAACCCTGCGCCTCCGGACGGCATGGGCCCTTCACCTCGTTTCTTTCTCCGCTTCTTAGCAGTCTTAGGCATCTTTACTGGCACCTCTACAGGAACTCTCGTTCAGCTTTCCCTTTTAATCATATTGTTATAATGACCTTGTTGGCTATTCGTCACCAGCATTTTTCTTTCTCTCACGACTAATCAGAGTGCCAATCATTGCGGTAGTGCGAACCAATCCGTGTTCACGCCAGAGCCTTTCAACAATCTCACCTGGTTTGAGTCCATCTCTATATAGTTCCATTACCAGTTGTCTCTCATCATCTGGAACATGTCGTCGTCCTTTCGGTTTTAGTTTAATGATTTTATACATATCATCCAGAATCTGTTGTCTTCCACTAGCAAATCTAAACAATGGCAATTCTCTTGCCTTCAATATCTCATCGTATTTTTTGATTCTAGCACGGTTATCACCAGCAGTCGATTCAATTCCAACCAACGAAAGAAGCTTGACAAAGAACTCCTCGTTTGTGGTAGTTGTTATTGCAGCATCAAATCTGGGGACAGAGGCATACCCATCTCCATCAGCCAGCCCCTGAATGAAGGCAACCTTCCAGTCATAGGGCATATTCAGAATCCAGTCTGCCTTGATTGCAACTTCCTTCTTAATCTCAGACACATCCAATCCCAAGAGAGCCTTCTTCATCCACATCAGAAGGGGACTTGCCTCGCTAGAGTATTTTCTGAAAACGATGATCTTCCCATTTTCCCTGATTTTCTCTTGGTCAGAATCTCTCTTTGCTGACAACCCGATCTTTCCAAGTGTGTAGCAAAATCCCTTTCCCAAAGTACTACTCCATGAGTACTTCTTACTTACAAACAACTCTGCCTTGGCAGAATAATCAACATCTGACTTAAAACCTCCATCTGAAACCATGAGTCCAAGAAGGTACATGAAGGCTACCTCCTGCGACATCTCACCTAACTCCTTCTCAAGGTCTTTCACAGTCTTAGATTTCAATGGGGGTAGCTGTTTCAGGACATCCTGCAGATTCTGCTGTGAACGAATCTCTACTGGAACTTGGATGAAATCCTCGGGAAGATTGGTCTTGGTATTCAATCTTCTGGGCAACCACTTCCACCCAGCACGAAGCGCTTCTTTGGGAATGAGAGAGGCATAGGCAATACGAGTAGGTAGTTGTGTCCCATCAAACCAGGCCCCAATGGTGGATTTTCCAATCCCTAACCTCTTTGCAAGATCAATCAAGAGCCCACTCTCCCCGTATTCCTTGATGAACTCGAAGAACTTGCGTACAAACTCCTCCTTCTGCTCATGGTCTAAGGTAGTAAACATCTCATCAGAGAAGTAGAGGGTACTGAAGCGCCTGTCATACTCCTCCTCGGTGGTCACGCCATTGAGTCGTGCGAGGAGCGTCTCCAATTTCTGCTCCTTATCACTACTGGAGACCATATTGCTCCAGTAGTAGACCTTGGGCATGACTCCCTCACGAAGATACCGCTTGAGGGTGGTGGGGCTCTTCTTCAATTGCTTTGAGAGTTCGGCCACTTCTCCCCGCTCAAGATGGGAGCGATGACTATATTCCTGATAGAGTTCGATGTGCAACTTGGCATCTTGCAACAGCTTACCCGAGTCTTTCCGCTTGAAGAACCTGGGTGAGCGCGACTTGAGCAGGTCCACAAGCTGGTCATAGGACTCGATCCGTACTCCGTCAAGCTCAGGGACCCACATTCTTAGATGATACATTTTCAAAAGATTGTTTGTGTCTATTCCTTTTAACAAACTACAAGAATGAAACAAAGCACTATTTACCCAAAAACATTGCAATTACTCGTCAGGGCACGTACAAGGAGCCTGTTTACACTTTGAGCACGCATCTGGGTATTTCGTGTTGAACGCTTCTGACATATCTATATCCAATAGATTGGCAAGAGAACATAACCAAGCGAAAACATCTGCTATCTCTTCCTCTATTGCTTTAGCGCTTTCCATCTCTAGAATTGCAGCACTTAGTTCAGCAAACTCTTCTCTTGTTCGTTGAAGTGTTCCATCTATGCCTCTTTTCCTGTCTCGTTCCCAGTAGACCTTACGCATCATTTCCTGCGCGTCTTCAATCTTCATATGAAACCCCCAAGGGGGCCCGACATCAATCGGACCCTTACTTGAATCGGAGATGTGCATATGCAGGTGTTTCATTTTCGAAAGCAAAATGCACTTTCTGATAGTCCTTGCGGAATTCTCCAATCTCTGCAGCTACTTTCTTCGTATCTTCACCCTTCATGACAACTCTGGTCATGAATTCTGCAATCTCATCCATTTCTGACTCTTTCATACCGAGTCTGGTCATCTCACTGGTTCCTAGTCTGATACCACCAGGAGTCTTGTAATCCCGGCCTCTCTTCTTGTCCCAAGGCAAGAGGTTACGATTGATGATCATATTTGCATCCTCAAGGTTCTCTTCAACAGCTCTGCCATCTTTCATTGGGGTTTCAGTGACATCTACCAGAACAACATGTGATTCTGTGAAACCCTTATGCTCAGCAATAACTTGCCAACCACGATCATGGAGTGCTTGGGCAAGTGCCTTTGCATTCTTCATAATCTGTTTGCTGTAGTCCACTCCAAACTCAATCATCTCCGCCAATGCAATAGCAAGACCTGCAACATTGTGCAGATGATGATTACTCAGCAGACCTGGAAATGAAGCTCTCTTAATTCTCTCAGCAAACTCTTCCTTTGCAAGAACCATTGCATGTTGTGGCCCTGGAAGTGTCTTGTGAGTAGAGGTGGTCATTATATCAGCTCCTTCCCTTAGGGGATCTTGGAAGAAACCTGACGCAATCAATCCTGACACATGAGCTGAATCATATCCAATAGTCATACCATATTCATCAGCAATATCACGAAACTCTTTCACAGGGTGTGGAAATGGAAATACACTTCCACCGAAGAGCAGGAACTTGATTACATCTCCCTTTTCTTGTAGTTTCTTTATTTCATCAATTGACGCATCTACATCAATATTGAATTCCTCCTCATCGAAGACCCAATTACGTACTTTATGGCCTCTGATTGCACCTGCAGTTCCACCCAGATTTGCTCGTGCATGAGAAATATGTCCACCATGTGCAATAGATAAGGCCATCATTCTTTCCATGGGCTCCATTGCAGCAGTATACATCGCAAGATTGGCAACAACTCCTGAAATTGGGCGTACATCAGCAAACTCTGCCCTGTAGAGTTTCTTCGCCAAATCTATGGTGATGAGTTCTACTTCATCTATGTATTTACAACCTGCATAGACTCGCTCACCAGGCCACCCTTCTGCATAGCGGTCTCTAAAGTCGCACACTATAGCTGACCTGACTGCTGGAGAACTCACATTCTCACTGGCAATGAGGTTTATTGTGGACTGCATCCATTTATCATGACTTTCCAATTTTTCGAACACTGAATCGTAAAGCTTCTTGTGATCGCTCATTCGTTGAGCCTCCTTATCCTAGAGATACTTCGAGCTAGAATTAGCTTCGTTATATGACTTACGACATAACAATGGTAGATATCTCATCTAGTTTCACAATTTAAGATATCTTGGCTGAGAAGAGAAAGCAGATATTCCAGCTTTAGTTGTTGAAGTCGTTGTGATACCATGAATATGACTAATAACTCTCGTATACTTCTAGTGACAATGGTCCTAATTCTGATAGCACTCCTGCTTCCTTTTGCATATCATCTTGATCTTAATCCATTTGGCTGGAATTCTTATGAAGCAGTATTATGGAGGTACGTCGAATCCACATCATCGGTTCTTCTATTGAATAACACTGTGAATCTCTTTCTGTACTATGTATTTGGATTTGTATTCATTCTTCAAATATATCGTTATTACAAGAACAAGGCCAATGGGACTTGGACCATTTTAACAGGAATCTATGCAACACTTCATCCCTTATTGCTATCTCTCCCAGTTCTTCTTCACTTACCTTTCACCATTGCACCTGGTGGGGAAGTCATGTATCCTGTCATCATTCCTATCCCAATACTGCTAGTCTTCGGAATTGTGTTTATGTATCTCAAACCTTTGATTTTAGTCACTGAAAACGTCTAAATTTCATTTCTGTTTGACAAGTCGCGTTAACACCACAATCTCTATAAACTCAAATCGAGCAGATGCGAAATCACGGGCCAGTGGCTAAGCCAGGCATAGCGACAGTTCATCAGAGATTCTCTGATGAGTTGAAGCTCTTAACTTGTTGGTCGGGGGTTCAAATCCCCCCTGGCCCGCCATTATCTTGTTGTTTTTCCTTGTAATAATAATCCCATAACAAGCATATTGTGATACTTTTCATCCTGACCAAAATACGCATCACGCATTGTACCTTCAATGACGAAACCTACTTTCTTGTACAGATTCACTGCAACAACATTATCTTCCACAACATGAAGACCAATTCTGTGTAATCCTTGATTCTTTGCAATCCCAAGAATAGTTTCACTCATTATTGTCCCAAGTCCGATTTTGTGGAAGTCTTGGTGCAAGTATATGCCAAGGTCCGCTACGCCTCTCTCCCTTGAATGCATATGTTTGAAGATTGCAGCAAATCCCACAATCCGATTTTCATAGATTGTTACCAGAGGGATTAATCTTTCAAAGTTACTCAGCCAACGGTCGATTGTTTCCTCTGAGTAGGGTGGCATACCCCATTCAAGTGCCTTTTCTGACATTGTAGAAAACAAGTCTAGTAATCGATCGCGATCATCAATTTTCAATAATCTAAGCGTTACCTCCCTATCGTTTCGCAGTTTGAATTTTCTACTCTCCATGCATTTCATCATACGACGTATAAATTTGGAACTTGCGGTTCGAATCCCACATGACCCGCCATCTATTTTCAAATTGATGATGTGTTCGATACGCAATTATCAGATTGAG
>CAZMBV010000078.1:0-12201 GCA_964564335.1 uncultured archaeon | reverse complement strand
TTTCTCTCGGCTACTCATACCTTCATTGACAAAGCATCGAATGAAACCCTTCGTACGATTGATACGGAAACTAATAGATACGTCTGGGAAGCAAACGAACAGCTCCTCTTTGTGATGGTAGTAAGCAAGGCAGCGCGGCTTGGCCATATGCGATTTCTATTGGAATTTGCTCTTGAGGAATTCATGACCAACCAGATTCCCGCGGATACTGACATCACATCTATGCTGAAGAACTGGCATGGTACTCAAGGCCAATTCAAAGAGTTTGGTAATTTTGTTGATGAACTTGTGTCTCAATACGAAGCAACAGATGAGGTTCTTGTGGCTGGAAAATCCATGGACTGTCTAGAGGTATATAGTCACCTGTTTCGTGGAATCATGCGCGTGGAAACTGCGAAGTCAAAGAGGAAGAAAATCGTTGCTACAATGAAAACATACCTGGAACCACTCATGGATCGTTATCCGTTCCTCAATACAGTACCTATCGATGAAGCAGGAATCGAGGTTCTTCAGATTGATATTAATATTGTTCCGTATCATCACTTGAGGGATGCGCTTGAAGAGCTTCTCCGCCTTCTAGGAAAGGTCACTAAAGAAACAGTTACACCGAAGGCATACCGTGAAATGATCTTTGAACACGTAATGCCGTATGTAAAGAGGGATATCAAAAGGTTGCAAACCTATGCAATACTTGATGATGTGGTCAGGTACCTCTTCTAGTTATTTTTCCAGAACAATTAATTGACGCTGAACAATTTGGCCCAGCTTTCTTTCTGGGAGTACTTCTCTATTCGGAGTAATGTATAATCGTTCATCAGAATTACTAAGGCTCTTTATCATATCTGCTGGAAGCATCCTAAAAACTCCTAACCCGGTTCCCTCAATCATCTTCTTAATATCCATAGATACGGGACCGGATTTTGAAACAATAACTGGTATTGTCATTGCAACTCTTCCATCCGGACGCAAGATTTGGGCAATCTGAGTCAGTGATTCTCGATAGAGTTCAGTTAGTTCTTTGATGATAGCTTCAGCTTCCCTGGCCGTAGGCTTCTTTCTACTCACAGGTCCTAAACTTGGTTCGAATGCCACAGCATCTACCTGCTTAGAAACGAGATTTGTTAGATTTCTTGCATCTCCTCTAAACACTTCAAAGTGCACTTGTTCACCAATATCTCTACCAAACCAAGTCAGATTGGTCTTAGTTCCGTGTACTTGATCACCGTCAATATCGATGCCAATGCACTTCATACCCAGCATCGCTGCTTCCATCAGTAGCGTGCCTGTCCCACAGAATGGATCTAGGACTGTATCTCCAGGCCTAGCTCCTGCAAGATTCAGGAGTGTGCGGCATACCTTTGGACTAGTGCTAATCTCTTTGGAGATGTATGGTCTAGATTCATCACGATATTGTTGAAGGACAGAGTCATAGATCACCATTGTTCTAGCAATGTACAGATTTTTCAGAGTAAATACTGCAAGTATCTCTGCGTTTGGTGGAGTTAAAAGATTGTTTTTAGCAATGGTCTTCGGCCACAGAGCTAGATTCATCCTCGTGGCTTTGCGACGATCAGGTTCATCATAGGCAAAATAGTCTGCTCCACGAGCGCCTTTCTGAAGTAATAGATTTTTAATTAGATCATCTAGCCCTCGCGTAAATTTTCGATATTGAATTGGAGCTTTCCCATCAAGAATCGGGTACGTACTAACTCCGAACTTAATCTTCTTGCCTCTGGGTCGTTGCCATAAATCAGGTAACCATGGGCAACTTCTGATAATTTCCAAAGCCTCTCGGTCAGGCTTACCATTTGTTGGATATGCGTTCGTGGGTAGAATGATATTGTAAGTCTGTATCACTCGACCAATTTTATAGCATCCCCCTAGCGATCCTTGCATATCCACAATTTCCTCGAGACTCATCTTCTTCTTGAAGTCAAGAACCACCGCATGACGTGAATGATCAGTGACGACTGCCTCATATCCTCTATTTCTAACGTACACGAGGAGTTCTGCAATACTGAGCAACCAATTTGAACCCAGTATGAATACATATTCCGCCATCGTCATACCTTCTTAATTTCTTCAAGCAAAATCTTAGCGTATAATGCTCCCTGAAGGGGGTTGGGCGATTCACATATGAACGTAGGCTTGTAACCAACTTCATGAACTATCTCCATGAGAGGGTACAAATCCGGTCCCCATTCTCCTCCGAATGGTTTGTGTGATGCTTCTCCTTTCTCTGTGTATGTAATCCCACTTATGTGGAAGTGCATATTATTCAGGAAGAGGTTTCCTAGTTCGTTTTCAAATTGATTAATGATCTTCAGGTAACTATCTTTGTCATTTACCTGCCCTTGACTTCGTGCATACAGATGAGCCCAATCAATCGTTGGTATGCATCCATCTACCTCCTGACATATGCTGATAATCTGTTCAACTGAACCAAACATACTGAGTTTACCAGCTATCTCGGGAGCTAAATATGCTCCATCTCCAAGATGACCTGCCTCTTCCCACACACTCTGCAATGCATCTCTAATTACTTTGTGTGCCTCATCATGGCTCAAACCTCCGTGGGTCCCTGGATGAAACACTATCCTCTTCACACTCATTAGTGGAGCAAATGTTAGGGCTTTAATGAGCCTCTGCCTTGAACGTTCACGGATTTGAGTATCTTTTGATGCAATACTGATATAGTATGCAGAATGCATACTCATCATGATTTTGTGTTGCCGAGCAAGATTTCCGATCAGTCTTGCTTTCTCTTCACTGGTTCTCAGTCCATGAACTGCTGCATATTCGAGTGCTGTCATGCCTGCTTCCGATAAAATCTGAAAGACACGTTCAGGATTGCCTTTTGCATCTGCCGGATATCCTGCAGGACCAAAAAGAACCTGAGTCAGCTCAATCACTACTCCAGAGTGAATTCCCATCTACAGAATGCATTTTCTGGATGGTTATCCGGGGGACAGAAAATACAACGAGTTTTAATTCTGGGATCAACGGTTTCAGCAAAGTAACTATATTCAATTTCTCCTACCTGTTTGCATGGGAAATCAGGAAGTCCTTTTCGGTTGCGAGCTAATTGAACTCTGCAGGCATTCATTGTGAACACCAAAGTTTTCTTATCTTTCCACTCCGTTGATTGTTCGTTGAGTCTTGCGTAAACTCGATACCCTAGAGCTTGTTCAAGGGTTTTGAGGCCTCCCCCTGGTTGGATCCCAAACTCTTTCATTATTCGGTTCGCTTCAATTGGAGAGAATATCTTCCATGCTTCCTTGTCCATCTCTATAGCTATATCTATGCCATACTTTTTCTCAAGAGCTAGAAAGTATGCACCATCCATCGCTTGCCACGCTTTAGCATATGTATCGATTATTTTGAGTAGTTCTTGTTTAGGTAAATCCTCGAACATCATCCATCTCCTATTTCATTAAGAATGAACCAATAATATGAGTGATTGGGTGTGTTCTTCATCGGACACAAGTCTTTAATCTGGAATTCTACTCAAATTAGATTAAGGATGGAATGACCTTTGACAGAAACTGAATCATCTCATAAAGTTGACATAGGTGCATTTCTATCAATAATGAGACCTCAGAATTGTTTCATTGGAGGTCTCACAGTAATTGCTGGGATTGCCATTGCTTACAGTATTCAATTTCCCGTGGCAGGTCCTGGTCTCTCTGCGTTCTTAGATTTGTTTCTTTATGGTTATATCACATATTTTCTGGTAGCCGCTGGTGGAAACGTTGTAAATGATATCTTTGATATCGAAGTTGATAAAATCAACAGACCTCATAGAGCTCTGCCAAGTGGTCGGATGACAATAAAACAAGCATGGACATTTGTCGCTTTCCTGAGTATTCTTGGTATCTTCTTTGCCTGGCTTCCTGGTCGATTCATCAGTGCTCTCATTGTAATTATCTTTGAAATTATTGGGTACGCTTACGCATCCAAAGTCAAGACCCTTGGCCTTGCTGGTAATTTCATGGTCGCATTTTCTTTTGCGTTTGGTGTTCTTTATGGTTCAATGATATTAGCTGAAGTAACATCACTATCGATTTGGTATGCAATCCCAATTCCTTCTTGGCTATTCTTCTTCACAGCCTTCCTGATATTGCAGGCTAGAGAAACCATCAAGGGTTCTGAAGACGTCGAAGGCGATAAGTTACGCGATGTCAGAACCATTGCAAGAATCTACGGTTACAAGCCAGCTGCAATTGTAGCTGGTGTGCTCAATTTTCTAGGTGTCTTAAGTTACGTTCTCATTTGGTTCTGGGGATTTGCTGATTTTGCTCTCTGGCCGCTCCTGATTATTGGTGCTGCTATTGTTGCAGGTGCAGGAATACTCCCCTTGACAAGACCTGATGATAAGAAACGGCTCATGATTGCAAGTACTTTGGATAAAGTGGGTGCACTCGTAGGCTTAATCGCCTTTGTGATCATCCCGCTCTATACCATATGGTTTTGAAATCTAATGTACCTGCCAAAATGTAAGGATTAACAATGCTGTGCAAATGATTGAAACAAACACAGCCCATAGGGTCGATGTGTCATGAGCTTCCCTAATTCCAAAGATGAGTAAAACCCCAGTCCATAGAAATCCGCCAGTTGTTATAACATCGATAATCCACCATACATCCGACGCATATGCAAACATTACTATATTTGGCGTTATAGCTGCCAATTCTATTGCATTAGAGAAGTTAACAACAGTGGGATAATATGGTACAACTGCAAGTACGATAATGATTGAAAGAAGTCGTACGAAAATGACTGGAATCATGCTGTATCCAACAATGGATAGAGTCTTCATTTTTCCCCCAGCACCTCCCGCTAATTTGAATGCGAAGTGTGCAAATGCTGTTCCAATAATAAGATAGATTATTCCTAACATTATGTTCGGTAGCATACCTATCAATGCCAAGAGAAAGAAATACGATCCATGTGGACTAACAAGAAGGTTTGCATTTGCGGTTGTTCCTGAGGTTGCATTCAGTACAACAACGGTTGTAACCCTGGATGACAATGATAGAAAGAGACCTGCAATTATAGCTGCGTTAACCAAGATAATAATGAGCGGCCCAGCTGCTTCTGGTCTTTGACCAATATCACGAAAGGTTGCAGAAGGTCTTCTAATAACGCCCCACAATCGTGCGAAAATACCCATGAAGCGCACTTCCTTTGCTTCAGGTCTCTTCAATAATGGCAGGATCCTCTCAAGGGTCTCTTCTGCAATCTCCTCTCTACAGACTGGACAAATTGTTGCATCAGCTGGTACAGGACTATCACAGAATTCACAGCGTCGAACCATAACCCATTCACCTGTGGGGGAACACTAACAATGAATGATGCTTCTATCTATTTAAGCGAATGCCGGTTATTCACTATGATGTGAAATTACCACATTCCAAAATGTTTGAAGATCCCAGTTGGATGAATTATCAAATATGGTACTACAGCATCTCCTATACTTTGTACTGAGTTTATACTTAGAACAACCACTAGAATGTAAACTATGGTTGCAGTATCTAATGTAGGTAGAATTAGACCCCAATATAGAAAGTTAACAGGTATCATGATTGCAAGACGCACCAAGAACGCTAGAAACATCATTACTGCGTAAAACTTGGGTCTTGAAAGGGCCTCCCCCCCTACATTGCTTCTCAGTTTTATTACGCCATACAGGGGAATCAATATCATTGGTAAAGTTGCAGCAAATTTGAAGACTGGTCCAATCGCAGTGGGATCATATAGGAAAAGACCAAGTGTCCCCGCTGACATACTAATGATTCCTACACGATAACCTCCAAGTAAAAAGGCTGCAATCCAGAATAACGACACCGGGTCAAAGAGTGCAATACCCCATCCTGCTACTCTGGCAAGCATAGTTGCACTGGGAGCAATAGCAATAGACAATGAAGCGAGAACACTAGCTGTGACTATCTGCTTAATTCTCTCACTACTCTCAGATTCTCCTGTTAGCTCGAGAGAATCCTCACCTGTAGACTGTGTCGCCATTGATACTGCCTTATTAGTAGAGGTATCGACCATGATTCTTTTGCGAGAAGCGACCACTTAAGAATCTACCCATTTGTTGTTAGATACCCAAATATGAGTAACAGCTATGTTGTGTCGCCTAACAATCGATCTACTTTACCCTCAAAATCCTCATGAGTTGCTGGTTGAAATTTAGGCCGACTCATCATCTGAAGCAATTTACGTGTCTGCACAAGCCAGTCTGGATTGATTCTCCATTCTGCCCAATCAATTCCAGAAGTGAGGGATGTTCTACTAATAATCAATCGTGATGAAACCAGATCATTCATGCCATTCAAGATCGTTCCTATAGTGACCGCACCTACAATGGGCCTCACATGACGAGCAGCTCGCAATAAATCTGCAGTGGTGACCCATTCTCCATCTTCTGCAAGCACCTTTAAAACCTTCAATCGAACAGGATCTGCGTCGATTGCTCCTTTCAATGGTGCAATGTTAATTGGTTGAACGCGTGAACCAATAATCTCACGCCGTTCAATTGAGTCATTATCTTGATTGTTACGAAATTGACTAAATTCCACTAGAGGTACCCCGTATAGAATCTGAAGTATAACCATTTGAACCGAAGTATTATATCAAAATCGATTGTGCATCGTCTATACACAACCCTTATTTTGATATATTTTCATGATATGAGTCATGAGCGCTCGCAATCCGATGGTAGGTCTATTCAACAAGAGCTTTAACAAACCCTCCGATCTACTCTGTTGTGCCTTTGGGCTCCGAAATAGTGAGCTAGATGTATATTTCTCATTGATATCTGGCCCTAAAACAGTGGAACAGATTGCCGAGCGTATTAGTAAAGATCGAAGCACTGTACAAAGGGTACTGAATAAACTTCATTCAAAGGGACTAGCTAACCGTGACGCTCACACGATTGAACGTGGTGGTTACTATTACGAATACAGTGCTGAAAAATCTGAAATTGTTAGAGACCAAATCCTTGATCAACTTGAAGACTGGTATCGAGCAACCAAAAGCTTCTTGAAAGAGAGCTGGTCGCAAACGTCTCAGTAGAATACGACACTGAGGCAAGTTTCAATGTCAATTGTACCTATTAGAATAAACACAGTTGCACTTTCAACTATTGCAATGATTGCGGCTATCGGAATTGTTGTCAGGTATACCATTCAAATCCCTATTATTCCTAATGCTGTTGTTCTTACTCCCGGATTCATGTTTTCAATTCTTGGAGGCATCGTAGGGGGAATACCTGGTGGTGCGATTGTAGGTGCAATCGTTGGAGTATCCGGTGCCTTAACGGGAACTGAGATTCCGATTCTTCCTATGTTTGGAAATATATGCTTGGGAATTGGGTCTGGATATGCAATATACTTTGTAAAACGTGACAATTTGAAGTACTACACTATGGTTATTCTAGGTAGTGGTATTATTGGTGGGTTTATACCAACAATGACTGTCTTCTCTTCATTTGTTGATCCAGTAATTGTCAATCTGATTGCAGCCTCGATTGACATGGCTCAAGCATTTCTATGGTCTGCTGTAGCACTTGTAATTGAACGCGCTATCATTCGACCGATAGTTGGGAATTATCTATACTCTGAAAACCAGATTAAAGAACTATATGAAAAAGAAGGCAAGTAGAATATGACTGACCAACACAAGACTGTGAATATCAATATTCGTAAAGATCTATTTGGTGCTAATGAAGATGCCGCTGCATTAAATGCGGCTCTATTCAAGAAACACGGGATAACTGTTTTTGATATTATGGGTTCTGTTGGAACTGGAAAGACTCAGTTAATTGAAACTTTATGTGAGCGTCTGCGTGATCAGCACAAAATTCTCATGATAGCTGGAGACCTTGCTACAAATATTGATGCTAACCGAGTTGGTTCCCATGGGGTTGACACTGTTCAAATCAATACCGGTACTGCATGCCATCTTGATGCAAGAATGATTCGTGTTGCTCTGGATGATGTTGACCTCTCAAACTACGATATTGTCTTCATTGAGAATGTTGGGAATTTAATCTGTCCAGCAGGATATTCTCTTGGAGCTGATAAGAAAATTGTAGTAGTTAGTGTGACTGAGGGCCCGTATATGATCCAGAAACATCCACTAACAATCAAAAGAGCTGATATGATAGTAATCAATAAAATCGACCTTGCAGAAGTATTGGAATTTAATATTGATGCTTTAGTGAAGGATATCCGCGAAGTAGATGCAAATCTCTCTGTTCATAAAGTCAGTGCTAAGACTGGGTTCGGTATTCCTGAGCTAGTAGCATCACTTGGTTTCTAATTATCCTCCAGCAATACTTCAAGGGCTGATTTAACGCCTTGTATGTGACCAGCACCAAGAACAGCTACTATCGGTCCTTGAACATCATTTAGAATGAAATGAAGTGCATTTGCTACGTATTGATCTCTCTCTTCAATCAAGACCCTTGTTAATCCTGGAAATTCAGAACGGAATTGTTCCATGATATCGTCAACAGCTCCATCCTCCTTCAACATATCCAAGAGATCAAATGCTCCTCCATCTTCAATATCCTTGGTCGCATCGGGCAGCATGTTGGTCAAACGATAGATCTCATCAAGGGGGGCTCTCATCATTGCTTGAACTGTTGCTTTCATTGGTCTATCAACTAGAGCAATCTTCGCATTGATTGCACGACCTTCTTCTATGGCGGTCATCATTTCATCACCGACATTGGACCCTGTTATTCCTCCAAGGGCTTTCTCCATAATTGCAAGTTGTTGCATCAGGTCCTGCGCGGTATCCCCCGTTAATGGCATTGTGGCTAGTTCTTCTTGAGTACCAGGATTTGAGAGATGTTCGTACCGTTCATGGTCCAATTCAACTGCAACAACAGCAGGTTGAACTTCTCTCACAACCCTTCGTACTTTTTCTACACTCTCAAGGTCCGTATGTATAACTGCAACGAATATGACCCTATCAAGTTGTTTACCCACCACATTCACTCTCACAATGTGGATACATTACCTAGATATGTTCTTTTTGCCATACCCAATTTTACGGTAAACGTTTACTATTTGATGCCCGTAAAAAAGCCTCTCAATCAACGCTAAAAGAATGGGCAGAAGCTTTTTCACCGTACAAACGTTTACTGTGAATACACGACCCTGCGTGTAGGAGAGACCTATGGTACTAGATCTTGATGTGGCTTTTGTAAAATTGACAAACCCGCGTATGACTGCTGGATTGATGGTTCTTCATAGTCTACTCAGCAATCTAAAGGGTGAGCCTGTTGAACCTCGTGAAGTCCGTAAATCTGTGGACTTGCTAATGAACAAACGAAGTGTATCAAAACAATCTATCACTAATGCTGCTAGGCGATTAGAAGAAGCAAGCATTATTGATCGTGAGGATAACAAGTATGCAGTGAACTATGGCTATCTTGTATCTGTCTTACTTAACACTCTTCTTGAAATGAACGAGCGAGTGACAAATCTGGAAGATGAGATTGAGCTCTTAAAGGCCACAGGACGTTAGTCACACACAATATGCCATATCATGAATACTATCAGTTCTTGTGTGTATCTAGGGTCCTGTACCATTCAACAGCGACTTTCTCCATTCTTTCCACGTAGAGGTGTTTTCCTGAAATGTATCCATCTATATCCCAGTGGAACCTTCGTGCGAGAACCCGCTTAAGATCTGAATAGATTCTTGCATTTTTTGGGTGTGCAATCATATAATCTCTGAAGGCTAGATGTCGTTCTAATTCCCTATTATCTACTTGATATGCATGAATGTGATGAGTCCGAACATCTTTTGGTTCCTCCCTACTAAAGTACCGCCTTCCAGGAATCCCAAGTTCTCCACGGGGTTCGTAGCCTAGTTTTTCCATCTCAGTGTTGTAACTATCTATCTGTGCGATATCTTTGACCTCAAGAAGTATGTCAATAATGGGTTTGGCACTCATACCAGGAATTGAAGTACTACCTATATGATGTGCAGATACAATCTCCTTTTCCAACACATCTTTAATTCTCATAATCTCCTGTTGGTACAGTGTTGGCCAATTATTATCGTAAGCGACAACAATAACCTCTCTTGTCATTTTTCAAGCCCCTCAATAGCATGTTTAATCAATGGGATTGCTTCAGCGATTAAATCAATGGATGTAGCATATGAGAACCTCAGGTATCCTTCACCTCCCAATCCAAATGCTGTTCCCGGAAGACAAGCAATACCTGCTTCATGCAGTAGATAATGAGCTAGCTCCTGTGATGATAACCCTGTACCAGTGATATTTGGCCAGGCATAAAACGCTCCTGCTGGCATTTGACAAGTAACTCCCGGAATCTCATTCAACCCATTAACGAGAATCTCTCGCCGCGTACGAAACGCATTCATCATTATTTCGAGATGATCCGTAGGTCCTGTAAGTGCAGCAATTCCTGCTTTTTGGATGAATTCAGACGTGCAGGTAAATGTATTCACAACTAAGGTGCTTATTTTCTGAATCAATGGTGCTGGACCCACTAAATATCCCAACCTCCATCCAGTCATTGAATGGGATTTTGAGAATCCATCCAGAACAAGTGATCGTTCGCTTGCTTCATCAAACGAGGTAACAGAATAGAAGTCTCTATCGTAGAGGATCTTGGAGTATATCTCATCGGAAAGAACGAAACAATCATACTCTCTTGCAATTTCTGCAACGTGCTCCAACTCTGATTTTGTCATCACACTCCCAGTAGGATTCTGAGGAGAGTTCAAGATTATCAGTTTGGTCCGAGGAGTCATTTTCTCAGCGATATCTACGGGATCCATACGGAATTGATTCTCTTCTTTTAGCCTGATGGGAATAGATTTTGCACCTATATATTGACTAAGGGAACCATACGTTGGAAATCCAGGGTTTGGAAAGATTACTTCATCACCCGGATTAACAGTACTAATCATCGTGAGATAGATGCCTGGCTTTCCGCCTGGAAGTGATAGAATCTGATCTAGGTCTGGAGTAAAACCCCGTGTAGTCTGAATCTCTTGCTGAATAGCCTGAACAAACTCTGGAATTCCCTCAGTTACAGTATAGCGTGTATAATTTTCTGTGATTCCTTGAATACCCGCCTTCTTGACATGCTCCGGAGTGGGAAAATCTGGCTGTCCAATCTCAAAGTGGATAATCGACCTTCCGCTGTTTTCAAGGATCTTAGCCTCTCTAAGCACGGTAAGGGCTCCTTCACTTAGGATTCTATACATCCCATCTGCTAAAGATTTCATTGCTGAGAACTCCAATCTGCTCCCGGCATTGCTAGTATTAATCACTGTCTGTTGAGGTGAGTTACTCTGTTGTCCCTTTTGATGAGAATCTCTTGTAAACAATCAGAATTAGTAGAACGAAGACCACAACAAATCCAAAAATAAGGAACACCCACTTTGCCAATGTAACTAGACTTGCAATTGATATCACCAATTCTGAAAGAGTTGGAAACGTGATAATCTGACTGAGAATCAGTGTATTCTCAATATAATCAGCAATTCCTGCTGCAAGAGGTAAGAATATAGTCTTTCTCAGAAGACCAGAATTCTTGTTCACAATATTAAGTTCCAACATTATTCCAAACATCATTGAAAACGAGTATGCAAGTGGAAATAGGAAGTCTAGTGAATGGGCTATTGCCCAGACTCTCAGACCCTCGATACCAATAGAATTGAAAGCTGCCTGAATATCAGCAAAGGAGTACCCAAATCTTGTATCCGGCATTGTGAAATTGCCATAGACCGCATAAACTAGCATTTGTGTTAAGGTGCTCATTATCGCAATTATGATGATACTGCTGAGTATTCCAAGTACTAGATTTCGAAGGTTTGCATTTCTATCTATGAAATTCATTATTCTTTCCATAGTGACGACCAATATCGAAGAGATTAGTTATCCCTTTTGGAGGTTGTTAAGCACCATTTATTGGTAAACAGTTCAAACCTGAAACGTCATCTATTGACAAGTAATGAAGATAATAAGTTGTGGTAAGATTGGATGCTGTCGACCGAACAATCAGTCACCCAAGGATAACCTAATAAGTTAAAATCATAGAGCCTCAAATTGCCGTGAAATCCATGGCCCGAGTGGTGTAACGGCAGCATAGAGGATTGTGGCTCCTCTGACGGGGGTTCAATTCCCCCTTCGGGCCCCATTTC
>CAZMBV010000077.1:5675-12211 GCA_964564335.1 uncultured archaeon | reverse complement strand
TACAAAGATGAAGATTGAATCTGACTTAGTTGTTTTCAATGGCAATATAATTACCATGGACCCCCAGAAACCGACTGCTACAGCTCTAGCTGTTAAAAGTTACAAAATTCTAGCAGTAGGGGATGAAGAAGAGGTTCTAGAATTGGTGCCTACTGCTAAGAAGGTCCTTGATCTCGGGGGAAAAACAGTAATTCCTGGATTCATAGATGCACATACTCATCTAACAAGCGCAGGAATTAAGCAATCACACATCCAGCTTGATAATGTGAAATCACCTGAAGAAGTCATTCAGAAATTGAAAGATAATGTTGGAAGATATCCCAAGGGAGAGTGGATTCTCGGGTACAATTGGGACGAAAGTGAGTGGAACGACAGAAGATACATTCTTGGCAAAGAACTAGATGAGGTAAGTAATGACCACCCAATTATGATTACAAGAGTCTGTGGCCATCTTGCTTCAGTAAATGCTATTGGACTCAAGAAACTTGGAATAGATCTGAAGCAAGAAGGTGTAATGAAAGATAAGGAAGGCGAACCGACGGGTGTTCTGAAGGATATTGATGAAATCTGGGAGAAAGTACGGCCAGGTCCCGAAAAGGTTCTAGAGGGTGTTGTCAAGGGAAACAAAATAGCATATGAAAAGGGAATAACGGCGGTCGTTGATAACGCACCTGTTGGAACTTTGCGGTACGTCAGAGAAATCGAGAGAAGAAATCAACTCTCTACAAGAATGATTCTAAATATTCCCGTAGAACAATTAAATCAAATGACGGATCTTGGGTTGACATCTGGAATGGGAAGTCCCATGGTGAAGATCGGTGGTGTTAAGATATTCACAGATGGTTCAATTGGTGCAATGACAGCTCTTGTTTCCAAAGGGTATTTGAAAGACCCTGAGAATAAAGGAAGGGCATTGATAGCACCTGACAAATACAAAGATATCGTCAAGAGCGCGGTAGAGCACAATATTCAGACAGTCACTCATGCTATCGGAGATGATGCAATTGAAATGGTCCTATCAACCTTCGAAAGTTTCGAAGACAAGAGTATGCTCCGAGAACAGAGACATCGAATTGAACACGCCGAGTTGATTAATGAATATCAGATTAGAAGGGCAGTTAGTCTTGGTTTAATTCTTTCAATGCAACCTAATTTCGTTGGAAGATGGCAACAGGAGGGAGGTCTCTACGATGAGCGATTCGACCCTGAGACCGTTCGTGGAATGAATATGTTTAGAGTTGCTCTGGATAATGGAGCACGACTCTGTTTTGGTTCCGATGGAATGCCCTATGGACCACTTTATGGAATCTGGTCAGCAACAACTCATTACAATGACAGAGTTCGATTGACTGTAGAAGAAGCACTGCGATGCTATACTTTGGAGAGTGCCTATTCGGTCTTCCAAGAAAACACACTGGGAAGTCTAACAGTTGGCAAGAGAGCAGATTTTGTAGTATTATCGGATGATATTCTCAAGGTAAAACCAGATACTATCAAGGATATCACTGTTGAAATGACAGTAGTTGGAGGCATTGTGGAATACTCCATCACGAGAGATTGAGGCGATGGCATGGGCAAGGTCAAGATCCTTGCAGAGGATATAGTTTCTTTAATCTCAGCTGGAGAGGTGATTGAGAATCCTTCTTCTATAGTCAAAGAGTTGATTGAAAACTCCCTAGATGCAGGAGCGGACATGATAGATATCGCAATTAACGAGGGAGGAATCCGCTCAATCGCGATTTCAGATAATGGTTCAGGTATTTTACGAGAGGATTGTTCAATATGCCTTCAGCGTCATTCTACCAGTAAGATCAATACAAGAGAAGATATTGATCAGATATCTACCTATGGATTTAGAGGTGAAGCCTTAGCAAGTATAGCAGCTGTTGCGGATATCAGAATCATTACCCAAACTGAAGAGGAAGTAACTGGTTCACAAATTATTGCCAGATTTGGAGAGATTCCAAAAGTTACAGAAACATCAAGACCACAGGGAACAACAGTTGAAGTCACAGACCTCTTCAAGAATATTCCAGCTCGTAGAAAACATCTATCCGATGCCAGAGTAGAATCACAGAGAATCCAAGAAGTTGTAATGAAACAGGCGGCAATTCTACCGGAGATAGGATTCCGACTAAAGAGAGACGGAAATACAATTATCGATTGCCCACCCAATCAAGTTGCTGGTGATAGAATTGCCTCACTCTGGGGGATAGATATTGCACGATCACTTGTTGATGTTGATTACTCCTATGGAAATATCAGAATTACAGGGTTTGTTGCAAGACCTCCAGTGTCACGAGGAAATAGGTCTCGAGAATATTTTTCAATCCTGAAGAGGCCAATCACGGATGAGCGTCTTAGTCGAGCTCTTGAAACAGCATATTCTACGACACTAATGAAGGGGCAGTATCCAATATGTGCCTTGGACATCTCTATGGAACTATCCAAAGTTGATGTCAACGTTCATCCAACAAAAAGAGAGGTAAGAATATTAGACATTGAGCGAGTAGGCGATGCTGTAAAGGTAGCAGTTCGTCGGGCATTTGGAGTAACCGATATTATTGAAGAAACATCTATGCAATCATCACTAGACGAAACGACTGATATTGAAAGAAAGATAAAATCAGGAGAAACATCTGAAGTTGAATCTCAGTTTCATCATAAAGGACAGATAACTGCCGCACCGTTAATTGAGCAATCATTATTAATGCCATCAGGAGATGATGATGATGGGGGAGAAGTAGATTTTCTTGGGGGGGTTTTCAAAATTCTCGGTCAGATGCACAATCTCTACATCTTACTTGAATCTGAAGAGGGATTACTCATCGTTGATCAGCATGCAGCCCATGAGCGCGTTCTATACGAACAACTGAGAACAGAAGTGACACAGGGTAGAGTCGCAGTCCAGGAATTATTACAACCCTTCATCCTCAGCCTTAGTCCAAAGGATGCAGAACAAATTGTTGAACTGTCAGAAACACTCGAAAATATTGGTTTCACTATCACAAGCTTTGGAGGCAATGAGGTATCAATCTCGACGCTCCCAGAGATTTTGGGAAGAGTCGCTTCAGAAACCGAGCTCTTAACATTAGTGGACAGGATACTGGATTTAGGCCACACAGAGGCTGCAGATACATTCATGGATAATCTTGTAAAAGTCACAGCATGTCATTCAGCTGTTAGATCAGGACAGTCTCTCAATACAGATGAAATACGAGATATCATTATTGAACTTTCCACTACAAAAAGCAAATTCAACTGCTGTCATGGAAGACCTTCAATGATAAGAATTCGAAAGGAAGATATCGATAGAAGCGTTGGCCGGATGGGAGCGGATGCAATCTCTCGCTACAAGGCAAGGCATGGCTTAAAGTGACTACTTACCCATGGCTATCCGAGCAAAGGAAATGTATGGAATTGCTTCTCTGTCTGAGTGTGCAACCCATTGGACATTTTTCCATTCAGATTCTTTGCCTTCCATTTTATCATATCCAAGCGTAATTAGAATTGAGTCCCAAGCACTTTCAATTCGGTCACAAATATAATCCTCGAGAACTCGACGCGGTATGGCGATGGGTTTGTCAAGCATATATCGCACAACCTCGAAAAGGCGTGGTTCTGGTGTTTCATCATTTTGTAATTCAGCAATATCTCGAATGTGTTCTTTCCAAGTCATTAGCAGTTTCAATCAATTCTATCTGAAACAGCACCCCGACATAAATCGTTGAGATTTTCTCCACTTTAATTTATCAATCATGGATTCAACTGATTGTAGATGTTTTAGGAAAATTCGTCATAATCATCATAATCATGATGAAGATAAATAGTATTGAATACAAAGAGAGCCTCTTTTCCAGGTTCTCGCGTCGTTTTTTTCAATCACGTTTGATTTATATCTTCAATTGCTTAGCTGCCTAAAGAGGTTGAGATTTGAAACGCGTCCTACCAATACTGCTAGTAATATTGTTTTTTGCAGGTATTTTCATTGTACCCGCGGGAGTCACCACAACATCCGTGCACTTGCAAGAAACCTCAAAACTTGATAACGTAACACTTGAACAAGATGATGCACTCTCATGGCTTCCACCTGATAGGACAGTTAGGGTTGCTATTTACAGCGAGAGCAATCTGACAGCTCCAGCATATGCCACAGACCCAGGAGTGGTTCATAACAATGATACTGGTCTCAGAGATATACTCTTGCCATATGGATATGAAGTTACACTACTTACGACAAATGAAATTTACAACCACCAACTCATTACTGCAAATTATGATGTGTTTGCGTTGGTTGATCAATTTCCAAGAGAGAATATTACGAATCAAGTAGTCGAGTTCTGGAAAAGCGGTGGTAGTTTGATTACATTTGGAGGTTCAGTCGGATTCCTCTGTTATTTCGGGATTCTGCCTCCAGAAGCAGCTGGTACATCTGGTCATGGCGTCTATTGGGTATCAACTGCAGAGTCCCTAATCGTGACAGCTCGTCATCCGGTCAGTAGACAGTATGAATTAGATCAAACAATTTCCACAGGTCTAGTAAATCTCGGCTGGATTTGGAGTGGATTACAAGGAACTTCGATAGCAAATGACCTAACGATGATTGCTCGTTCAAGTAGCAACCCCGATATGGCTGCAGTTATTGCGTATAACCCCAGTACAGTTGGAGGAGGGAAAATAGTATCATTCCATGTCGATAACAGTGGAATTACGTTCCCATCTTTGAACAATATGATTGCAGATGCTGTGGAATGGCTTTGTCCACGCCCCAAAGCACGGATTGCATTTGACTACTCCCATACTCCCTACTATGGTGTCGATCTCAATGACAGCGATTATTTCGTTAATCCAGCGATTACTCATGGAGACATGCGAGATGAATTAGTAAGGAGAAGTTACACTTTCGATAAACTATATCCACCAAGTGGGGGAGCATTAACATCTACAGTACTAGAGCCCTATGACATGATTGTGTTCTTGAGCTCTACTGTTGACTTCACATCAGCGGAAGTCACAGCAGTAACGAACTGGTTGAATTCAGGAGGTTCGATGCTAGTTATATCAGATCATTACGGTTCACCAGGAGTTTCTAATTTGAATAACCTTCTATCCAATACAGGTCTTTCACATAATATGACGCATGAAGGAAGTTCCAACCTCGTACAGACAGGAAAACATCCAACACATGAAGGTAGTACGGATATGACTGGTGCCATTGTGGGACTTGTTGTCTGCGAAGGCAATTCAGTTCCCACATGGAATGATGATCAAGGACGACCAGTTATCGGGGCAGACGAATATGGAAACGGACGAGTAATTCTAGCCCCGGATCATGCATTATTCAGAGATGGACGAATGCAAGTTGCGGATAATCTGCAAAGCTACCTGAGTATGGTAAATTGGCTGACGTCTGGAAATTCTAATGTCTTGGCATTTATTGATGAAAATACGATAGGCGATGATCCCAACGAGAATCCATACAGGGGACCTGTAGCTCAAGCTTTGAATGAGTTGGGAGTTTCATGGTACTATTCAGGAGATGACGATTACTTCAATGCAAGTCTTTACCTCTATGATTGGGATCTGGCAATCGTTGAGCAATTCTTCACGAACATGAATAACTTTTGGGGTGATCTGCTCGATTACGTCAAGTCAGGAGAGAGGTTGCTTATGCAATCGACTCAATTGAATCAAATGGTAGATGATGCAATGCCATTCCGCGACTATGTTGGGTTTAGGTATTCAGGGAATGCAATCTATCCTTCACTTCCAATCCATTTCTGGCCGGGATCAGACCAAATTCTATCTACTCCGAGGAACTATGGTGCAAACAATATTTCCACAGATTCTGATTATGGATTCAATTCATGTTGGAATCTTACTGTTTATGACAATGCAACTGCCCTAGGAGGATTATCTGAAACCAAACCTGGAAGCAATGTCAATTCAACCATCATCCTTGGAGTAGGGGGAAATGTTCTTGTCAATAGTATGACATTAACTGCCTTCACAAACGACACAGATGACTCGACCTATGCAGATAATTTCGAACTTTGGGAGAATGAGATTGCGTTCATGTTGAGACCAAAATTGGACAGTCCAAATGATATGACTATAGAAGTTGGTGGCAGGACTGAAGCGATTGTTTGGGCGTCCTCTAGTGATAGACCCGCCACATACAAAATCGTTCGCAACTCCATTGAAATAGTGAATCTGGCTTGGGATGGTGGTCCGATCACACTTGACCTTGAGGAAGATAACCTTGGTACTGAAGAATTCCAAATAACTGTGTATGATGCTCTCGGATTCTCAGCAACAGACACGGTGGCAGTTACGAAAGAGGACACAACTGGTCCAGCATTAGTGGATGCACCAGACAATTTGCAATATGAAGAAGGAACTGTTTTGTGGCAGGTCGGTTGGACATTCGCTGAGATGTTTCCAGATTCATATGTCTTCTACATTGACAGTACCGTTGAAACCAGTGGCTCGTGGGATGGGTCGGAGATATCTGTCAATGTAGGTGACCTGAGCCC
>CAZMBV010000077.1:0-5575 GCA_964564335.1 uncultured archaeon | reverse complement strand
AATCCATGAATCCCAGATATAGACCTCTCAGATTTTCAGTTATTGAGATAATTCTTCAATCATAGCATCAATTGATGGAATCACTATTCCTGTCAAATCTTCTAGTCGATTACGTACGTTGATGATGTGAGTAACACTTTCTTTCATCATCTGAACTGCTTCAGGTCTAAGACCAATTCCGTCAAGCCCTTCATTGATTGATGAATAAATATCGTGAAGACGTCTCAGACAAGCATAGACCTCGAAGTATTCGATTTGGTTTACAGGTTTCCCCAGAACTGATTCATATCTATGTAGTAAATCATCCCTTCGCTCCTTAGAGCCATATGCAAGATAAAGGAGAAGCGACCAAGCTAAATCAGCTCGGGAATCATGAATTCTAGCTGCGCCCCAATCTATAACATAGGGATTATCGTTCTCATCCAAGAGCACATTCATTGGATGAAAATCACCATGAATAATTGATGGTTTTGTGCAGGGAACAGACTCTGCGTTTTTCGTCAACCATTCAACTACTGGAAGAAGAACAAGACTGTTTGTCTGTTCTAGTAACTCTCTGTACATCGATATAGTTCTTTTAACAATGTAGTGCGGATCTTCAAACAGTTTTCTTTCGGTTTCTGTGGCAAGTGATTCCCATTCTAGATTATGCAAATCTAGGAATAATTCGCACATGACATCAAGCCAATGATCTCGTTTCTCTACTGAAAGCCCAATTCGATCTTCAATAGTACCTCCTTCGATTCTATCCATTATAATGAAAGGGTTCCCAATTATGGAATCATCTGTTTCAACGATATATACAGTGGGAACAGGATACTTCAGATTTTGTAGTTCTTTCATATATCTGAATTCTTTCTCCGCTTTCTGTGCCGCTCCTTTACCTGGAAAAATACGAACAACAAGTCCCTTGGAAACCGTTCCATCATTAGAGGTCCATTCAAGATCAAATGACTCGATCTCAGTTTCCCATCCACTTGTGATATTCTTTAGGTTGAGAATCTTCATATCTTTACGCTCAGGGTAAGTTGCCTCTAGATATTTGAGGAATTTAGAAGAATCCATGAATTCTAATTTGAAATCACCTTGAAGTATATTTGCTTCTGAGTTTTTGAAATAAAAAAGAGAGAAAGAGAAGCCCTTGCAGGCTTCTCAAATCAGATTACTACTTCTTCTTTGACGTCTTTTTCTTTGGTTTTGGCTTAGAACCACCACCACGTCGACGAGCTACTAATGCTATTACTAGAATCAGTGCAAATACTACGCCGCCTATAATGAGAAGAGTGGTTAGGTCGAGGGGAAAACCTCCGCCAACTGGTGTTAGCATGAAGGTAATCTCATTTTCCCAGAGTTCTACACTATCCATATAGGTTGAGTCATCCTCATCACTATCAAAGTTGTCAATGACAAAGGCATTGACGAGAGTCTGTTTATCAGGACTTACTACAATCGCAGCTTTGTCATCTTGAACATCAGCAGTGGTACCGGCGAGTGCAATATATCCAGCTTTAACAGTCACTGCATCACCATCATCAGAGAAGATAGTTCCAGACGTGAAGTTAGCTGTACTGTGATCGTTTGGTTCTGTGAAGATAGGATGAGTAGTATCCCAAACATACATTGTCGGAGACCCGGAAAGGGATGAAGCATATTCCACACCCAATTTTGACCAGAGGGGATGCGTTGATACATCGTCAAAATTCCAGTAGGTCATGAGTAACCTTCCGCCGTTATCTACGAATGCATAGAGTTCATCCAGTTGTAGTAGTTCCTGGAGGAAATTAACACCATTGAAGATTAGAAGCTCCCAAGATTTGGAATCAAGATGGTCTTGCAAATACGTACGGTTAGAAAAGAATTGATATGAATATCCTAAATCCCGTAAAGCCTTACAAACAGCATCATTCCATCCTAGATAATCAGAGTACACAAGAATCTCAGCATCGCTTGCTGTCAACCAGTTCAGAACATTGTTCGCAAAACGTCTGTTGCTAGTAAGACTCAATGCACCATTATCAAAGATGTTCATGTCTGCTGAAAGGATTACTCTACCCGCACCGTACTCTTGAACAGCAACCACTGGATGAGTTCCATCGAACCAGATAGTAGTAGCATTTCCAAGTACGCTTAGATAGTTACGAGGGCCCATGGTCAATCCTGTACAACCCTCAAGAGTGACATGTGTACCTTTAGTCATTGTTCCGGATATCATTTCGTTAGTTGTACCAAGGCTCATATCGAAATTCTGCATCACCGTATTGAGAGTTTCGTCACCGTAGTTATTTGGAAAGCCTAATCCGGTTCTATCACCTAAGACAAGAAGACTACCTCCTCCGTTAACCCATTCATCTATGACAGCACCTTCAGATACTGTATAGTTCTGGTCTGGCCAAGCCATGACGAGAACATCATAAGGTGCCAGCCGTGCAGCAGTGATATTCCCTGCTGATGATGGATACAACTTATCAAAGGTATACGATGTATTCACTGCAAGGTTTCTAAATTGTTCAAAAATATGAGGGGCAAAATTGACTGTTACGAAATCATTATCCCAACTATCAATTCCAATACGGGGTTGATGTGTGTAGTCAAATATAATGCGACCTTTCGGTTGTGGGATTAGCCACTCAACGGAGTCAATGATTATGCTTTCCATATCAGATGCAATTGATGCCCCATTACCAGGTAGTTGTACAACACGTCCACCCTTGTAGTAAGATTCAAGAGCAAAAGCAGATACGTAATTTGTTTCTGTTGCATTATTTAGTAACGTAGTGAAATAATATGAAAGATCCGATCCATCAATAGCGAGTTGTGCAATCACTGCCCAATTATCTGGAGCTAGAGTGACTGTGTCGTTGATATGAAAGTCTTTCATTGTTGGATGGCGAGCAGTAACGTTAAGTTCATCAGACATTCGATAGTCCCAGGCTAGCGGACGAGTATCAATAGTTGAATCAGGGTAGATAATTCCTTCATACCAGAGGAAACTCATTGCACCATTGAATGAGAGCAGACCTCCACCACCTAACCAGAATTCCAGTACGAGTTTAGAAATACTAGGTCGAGGGACATTGTTCACTAATATGAAGACATCATAATTAGCAGTAAGTAATTCATGATTGAGGATGTCTGCTTCCGTAAGTGCATCAACGGTATGTCCTGCACCTTCAAGGAGTGTTGTAATTTCAGCAATATTGTTAGTTAGATTCTCTGCAAGGCACATTACTGGTGCGGTGAGATTGTCTTCATCATATATTGCTACTCGAGCATCATGTGACATTTGTGATATCAATGCTTGAGATTCAGGGGAACCATCAAAACTCATCATATTGGCATCGCCATTCAGAGAGCCAACGACGAGGGCTGATGGAACAATAAGCATACTTGTTAGAAATATTGTAATTAGAAGCATAGGCTTGACGCGCTGCATCTTCTCCACCTCTTCAAATCAGTCTATATTGAAGTGTTATAAATTAACTCAAAAAAGAATTCCAGTATTTTATTTAGACTTCCATTTAATAGAAAAACATCAGACATTCAATCTTGTGGTCATTCTGTAAAGTTCTTCACCAACAATATAAGACTGAAAGCAATTACAATATTCTACTCATGATGGGAGATAATTATGAATATATGGTACTCCATTCTCTTCATTGAAGTTATTATAATCATATTCATGATTTGGATAGTGTGGTCAACAGCTGTTGGAGCTCCTTGGTTACCTACACCAAAATCCAAAGTTCGAAAGATGCTCGAGTTTGCAAAGGTCCAGGAGGGAGATATTGTGTACGATTTAGGTTCAGGAGACGGTCGTATTATTATCATGGCAGCAAAGGAATTTGGTGCAGCGTCTGTTGGTATTGAAGCTGACCCAATCAGACAACGATGGTCTAGGTTGATGATACGTCGTCACAAACTCAATGAACATGTTCGCGTACTGAGAGGTAATTTCTTCAATTTCGATATTGGCGAAGCTTCAGTTGTTACCCTATATCTAGGCGTTAGTGCTAATGATAAACTGAGAAAGAAATTAGCCAAAGAGTTGAAACCAGGTACCCGAATTGTATCACATCACTTTCTTCTCAAAGAGTGGGACATCATCGAGCGAGATGAGAAAGCAGACCTCTACCTGTACGTTATTTAGATAATATTAGATAGAATTTGAAATTCTTCTATTTGTCTGGAATTCCGTGTATTTATATCTCCAAAGTGCTATGGGACATAGTCAAACAATTTGTTTGTGGAGGAATTTCGCGATGTCCAAGAAGGGGAAAGGAAAAACGAAAGGTCAGAAACCAACAGTTTTGATTCTACTGATTGTAATCCTTGCTGCAACAAATATTGCAACATTTGCATATTTTACAGTATTTGATACTTCAGTACCGCTTGAAGATGTACCGATGAGTATTGCGGATTTGATGGGAGACAATAGTTCACTCGGAAAGACTGTATCAGTTCTAGGATACTACATCTACACGGCAGGGTATCATTTACTCGTATCTAATCCAGCGTCTTTCTTCAATAACTCGTTAGATAGTGGAAACCATTTGGTGATTGCTGGAGAAGTTCCCGAGTCATTACAGGCCCATGCAGGATTTCAGATATGTGTTAAAGGAGTTCTTGGTCTCTTCAATCCTGATGATGGAACAGGGAGTATCGAGTTTGATTCATTCTTTGATGTTGAAACTGAAATCGGAGTTCCAGGTAGATATGTTGAGGAATTGCGAGACCCAGGACCGTTGGTACTTGCGTATCCAGATATATTCATAATGCCATTCGATCCAGATGAGGAGAAGTACGCGGTTCTCTATAGCGGAGGTATCAACGAACAAAAGGCGTACTATCGATATTGGAACGATATTATTTACATGAAATTCATTCTCAACATGAACGGATATAGCGACGACAATATCTATGTTATATACAAAGATGGAGTTCCTGAAGATGATGCAAATCCCGTTCATTATCCCGCAACTCATGATTCACTGGACACTGTCTTTGGCATCCTAGCTACAGAAATGGGAGCTCGAGACACCCTATTCTTTTACACAACTAATCATGGTGGAAGTAGCGGAATAAGTGTCTGGAATCCATTGGACTCTAGCGGAGCACTCACACATACTCAAGTTTCTGATTGGCTTGATTCAATAACCTGCAATAATATGATCATAGTTATGGAGCAGTGTGTGTCGGGCAAGTTCATCTCACATATTAGTGCACTAAACAGAGTAATTCTGACAGCATGTAAGGATGATGAAAGTTCTTGGCCTTGTGACACTGAAGGAACGTGGGATGAATTCGTGTACCATTTCATGTGTGCACTAATTAGTTTCTCATTTCATAATCCGCAGTTAGATGTTGATGCAGATTATGATGAAGACGGAAAAATTTCAATGAAAGAAGCTTTCATCTATGCGGCAATTAATGATAGTAGAGACGAAACTCCATGGTACAATGACTATTATTTACAACATACGATTGGATACAATGTGTGGCAAGCGGCCTATGCATGTCCGGGATCATACGGAGAAAGTGTCTTCCTATAGTTGAAACTCTAAAAAAGAAGCAGCCG